>JAYVNF010000025.1:0-7619 GCA_043758575.1 Rhodoferax sp. | reverse complement strand
GTAAATCCTGATAAGTTTCAAATAAAAAGGTTTCAGGCTCACCGATTCCACTCACTGAAATCCGTTCGCCCCTAGATACGTCAATCAGCAAGTGCTGTTTACGTGGGGTTAACTTTACGAAGCGGGTGTTACAGGCGTTGCAACCAAGAGACCCCAATCCCTAGTCCTTTCAGACGGTTGGGACCGTCCAAACGGCGCAGAGCTTGCGATTGAGTGTTCAGTTCTGATCAGTGGGCGCCAGCAGCCGCAGCGTGGCGCTCTTGCCTACCGCCTGCGCGCGGTTGGTCACATTGAGCTTGCGCATGATGTTTTGCACATGGCTCTTCACCGTGGGCTGGCTGATCTCCAGGATCTGGCTGATCTCCTGGTTCGTTTTACCGTTTTTGACCCAATGCAGCACCTGGATTTCGCGCTTGGAAAACATGGCCGAGGGCAGCACGGCGTTGGCACCGCTGCTGCTGTTCTCGGACTTGTCGCTGCTGTCGTTCTGGCGCCCCAGTACGCGGTACAGGGCCATGTGCAAATAGGGCATCAGGAGCTGCAGCAAATGGGCATCGCGCGGGCCCGGTGAGCGCTGCAGGCCGGTGAACAAAAAGAAGCTGCCGAAGCGGCCCTGGATTTCAGAAGGACCGTGCGCGGAAGACGGGCCCAGCTGCAGCTTTTTCATATCTGCGATCAGCTGGCGGCGCCCCACTTGCTCAGCAGAGCTGGGGCAGTACAGGCGCGGCTGGCCACCGTGGCGCAGCCAGTCATCCACGATATGCGGCAGCAGCTCGGTCATGGGATCGATAGCGCCGCCCTTGTCGGGCAGCTTGCGTGCAATGCGCGAGAAGGACTCGAACTTGAACTGCATTTTGTCGATATCGCCAAAGGCGCAGTACAGCGTCTCATGCGGGATAAACCCCTGCAGCGCGCCCTGGGCCCAGAGGTAGAACTGGGGCCGGTTGCTAATGGCTAACGCGCTCTCCAGCGTGGTCGCCAAGTGTTCCAGATCGTGCTTGGTTAGGCGTGCCAGTTTGCTCATGGCGCGGCCCCAGAGGTACCAGCGCGAAACACCCACTGATCGTAACGTTCGGCCGTGCCGAAGGCAGCGTCAGCGCCCTCAAAGCTGTGTTTGATGGGGCGCTGCTGCGAGCGGCTGTGCAGGCCGACAATGCGCTCGCCGGCGGTGACCAGCACCCAGTCGGCCTGGCCGGTGATCGGGTCTGGGTACAAACGGCGCAAGTGGCGCAGCGTGACCTGCGAGCGGCGGTCGTCCAGCAGCTCTTCCAGGCGCTGCGGGTACTGCTGCACGCCACCGGCCTTGTTGGCGAAATAGTTGTCCAGGGCCTGGCGGTACTGCTGGCCGGCAAACAGCAAATCGTCCTCGCGCAGGCGCTGCGCTGTGGTGTGCCAGACCTGGCCGGCTGCGGCGGCCAGCAGGCCCAAAGCGGACACGGCGAACAAGGCCATCAGATAGCCAAAGCCGCGCTGGCGGCGCTGCTGCACGCGCGCCGGGTGCGGACGTTGCGGACGCTGAAAAGGGTTACCACTCTGCATACGGCTGCTCCTCGCCACCGGCGCCGCTGTGCACGTCCCACATGCCTGGCTCATCGGCCAGAGGCACTGCCACCCAGGTGTCCCGGCGCTCGGACACCGGGTCGGTTGGCAGGCGCGCCAGATAACGCCGGCTCACCAGTTCTTCCAGGTCTGCAGGATAGCGGCCGGTGTCGCCATGGAACTTGTCAATCGAGTCGCGCATCACCACCAGCGTCTCACGCAGGGCCGCTTCACGGGCCTGGTCCACGTGCTTGAAATAGCGCGGCGCGGCAATGCTCAGCAACAGGGCGATGATGGCCATGACCACCATCAGCTCGATCAGCGTGAAGCCCTGTTTGCGGTGCATCTCACCAGTCCCGCAAGGCAATGCCGTTCAGACCCACGCGCTCGGAGCGCGAGTAAACGTCAAACACGTCCTCGCCCTCCATGGGCATGTCGGGCGCGCTGGCGTAGGAGCGCTTGCCCCAGGTGGCAGAGGCCGGTGCATTGGCATCTTCAAAAAACGGGTCGCGCGGCAGGCGGCGCAAAAAATAGATTTTGCTTTTGTTCGGATTCTTGGCGTCCACCACGCCGCCCTCCAGCTCCTCCAGGGTTTGCGGGTAGCCGGAGCCGTCGGCACGGTGCGCCACTTTGCCGCTGTCGCTGGCGCGCTTGTAGGCATCCAGTGCCTCGCGGATCTGGCGCAGACCGCTGCGCAATTCCCCTTCGCGCAGGCGCTGCACGCTCAGGGTGCCCAGGGGCACGGCCACCAGCGCCAGGATGCCGACCAGGGCCACCGTGACCACCAGCTCGATCAGGGTGAAGCCGCCTGCGCGCTTGCTGGAGGTGTGGGGATTCATGGACGCACGGGCTGCAGATCAACCGTGGATGCAGGCATGGCCACCGTGCCGCCAACGGCCGGTGCGGCGGCAGCGCTGGGCGGCTCCACCACCACCGGCGTCATGTCAAACACCTGCATGCTGCCGATGTCGGCCGGTATGCCTTCGCCGATCTCGGCTGCTTCAGTCACTGCCACCACGCCACGTGTGCGAACCGGTGGCGCATCGCGCGGCCCACCCGGCGGGTTCGACGAAAGCGACAGCGCCCGTGCCGCCCCCTGCTTCACCTGCAGCGCCGGGCGCAGGCCCACAATGCTCTCCGAGCCTGCCGGGATGTTGACGCCCGCGCCCTGCGGCTGCGCAATGTTGCGCACGATGCGCGGCGTGATCAGCAAAATGATTTCGGTCTTGTTCTTGGAGTCGCTCTGGCTGGAGAACAAGCGCCCCAGCACCGGTATGTCGCCCAGGCCGGGCAGGCGGTTGGCGCTGCTGCGCTCCTCGTCGCTGATCAGGCCGGCCAGCACCTGCGTCTCGCCATTTTTCAGGCGCAGGGAGGTGGCGGCGGTGCGGGTGCCGATCTGGTAGGCCTGCGAGCCCGCCGGGCCAGAAATTTCCTTGACGATGCTGCTGACCTCCAGCCCGACCTTGATGCCGACCTCGTCGTCCAGGTAGACATTGGGCTCCACGTCCAGCTTCAGGCCCACGTCCAGAAAGGCGACGGAGGCCGACACGCCCACATTGGCGGTGGAGGTGGTGGTGAACACCGGCAGCTTGTCGCCGATGTGGATCTTGGCCTTCTCGCGGTTCTTCACGCGGATGCGCGGGTTGGCCAGCATATTGCCATCGCCGACCTGGTTTTTGAGGTTCAGCATCAGGCCGGGGTTGGCGACAAAGGCGGTCAGGCCGCTGGCGTTGTTCAGGTCCACATAACCGGCGGCCAGCGCCCCGCCCAGGGTGGTGCTGGACTGGGTGACGCTGCCGTTGACGATGGTCGAGTTGGTGGCAGGCGTGAGCAGGCCGTAGCCCACCTGGTCGGGAAAACGCAGGCCGAGTTCGCGCAGTTTGCTGCGCGACATCTCCAGCACCTCCACGTCCAGCATCACCTCGGGCTCGGCAATGTCCAGCGACTCGATCAGGCGCTCGGCCAGGCGCACTGCGTCGGGCGTATCCTTGATCACCAGCAGGTTGAGCTTTTCGTCGATAAAAATATCCTTGGTCTTGACCAGGGTCTTGACCATCAGCTGCGCCTGCTTGACATCGGCATTGGCCAAATAAAAACTGCGCGTCACCAGGTCCACATAGTCCTTGGCCTTGGCTGCGGTGTTGGGGTAAATCAGCACCGAGTTTTCGTTGAGCACCTTGCGCTCGAGCTGGTTGGTGGTGAGCAGCAGCTTGAGCACCTCGTCGATGCTGGTGTCGCGCACAAAGATGGTGATCTTGGTGTCGCTGCGCACATCCTTGTCCATCACAAAATTCAGGCCCGAGCTGCGCGCAATGACTTCGAACACGGCCTTGAGCGGGGTGTCGCGAAACTCCAACGTCAGCGGCTTGGAGAAGCTGCTCTTGAGCATGGGGGCGGCCACCTCGGCCAGCGTGGCCTTGTCGCGCAGGCCACTCAACAGGCTGCGGGCCTGTGTGTGGTTAGGGCTCTCGGCCAGCACGGCGCGCAGCAGGCGCTCAGCTGCGGTGCCGTTGCCTTCTGCCAGCAACTTTTGCGCTTCCAGCACATTGGCATCCTGGCGCTGCTGCACGCCCAGATCGGCCAGGCCCTCGCGGGCGCGCTGGTTGTTGGCATCAAAAGCCTGCACGCGGCGGTACAGGGTCTGCGCGGCCTCGGTATGGCGAGCGGCGCGCTCGGCATCGGCAGTGACCAGCAGCTGGCTGGCCGCTGCATCGCGCTGGCGGAAGTACTCGGCGCGCACCTCGTGGTCGCCAGGAAAGTCGTGCATGGCGCGTTCCAGCTGGGTCACGCCCTCGTCCATGCGACCTTGCTCAAACAGCTGCTTGCTGTCG
Organism: Rhodoferax sp.; assembly: GCA_043758575.1. GTDB lineage: Bacteria > Pseudomonadota > Gammaproteobacteria > Burkholderiales > Burkholderiaceae_C > Allorhodoferax. The sequence goes on along the minus strand of JAYVNF010000025.1, from coordinate 3,249 downwards.
CGCACGGCGGTGTTGCTGGCACAGCCAGCCAGCAGCAGGCAGGCGCAGGTGATCACGGCCAAGGTGTGGGGTGCGGTTTTCAATTTTCGCTTCCGAAGGTAAGGCGCTGCTTTTCACCCAGCGGCAAATAGACAAAGGTGATCTCGGTGGGGCTGATGCTCTCCACCTTGTATTGCGGCAATGTGTCGCCGCTGTGCAGCACATGGTTGCGCCCACCCTGGCTGACAAAGGCCGTGACGGCGGCGCCATCCTGCATCTTGCCCAGGTAGGCAAAGGGCAGCGGTGGTGCGCGCGGCGGCGGTGGCGGCGGTGCGGGTTTGGCCTTGGGCACGGGCGGCAGCCAGCTGTGGGTGGCAAAGGCATTGGCCTTGCTGTGGTGCATGCGGGCTGTGCCAGGCTGGGTGCCAGAAGCGTCGCTGTTCACGGCATGACCAGCAGCTGCGGATAGGCCGTGGAGCGGGCGGCTGGCTGCACCGGAGGTGGGTGCTTGCGCTGCCGCAGAGTTACCCGCTGCGCTGCGCGCTGCGCGGCGTTCGGCAGCGTCGGTGGCGGCGGCAGTGCCCTGCCCATCCGCATCACCACCGTGCTGCCACGGCAAATCAAACACCGAGGCGGCCAGGGTCAGCACAAAGGCGGCGCCCAAAACAAGGTGGCTGCGCTGGACCATCAGGGGGCTCGCAAAAATACGGTGAAGCGCACGCGCGCGTCCAGCAGCGGTGTGCCTGCGTCATCGCGCTTCAGGCTGATGTCGTCCAGCGCGGCGTTGGGCAGGGCGTTGAGCACCTCGCTCAGCCAGGCATGCAGCTGCACATAGTCGGCGCGCAAGGGCACGCTGATCTGGTAGCGCAGCAAGGGGCCTGTGCCCTGTTTACTGACGCGGTACTCGGCACTGACCAGCGCCACCTTGTGGTGTGCGGCGGCCCGGTTCAACACGCTGATGGCCTGGGTGGCCTCTGCGGCCTCGGGCAGGCTGGCGTAGAAGGCGGCCTGGCGCTGGGCTTTGTCTTCACTGGCCTGGGGTTTTTTCACCTGCGCCTGGCGCTGTGCACGCAGCGCCAGGCGCAACTCTTCATTGCGCGCATGCAGGCCGTCCACCCACAGAAATTGCAAGGCCAGGGCCAGCAACACCAGACACAGACCGGCCGCGGCCAGCCAGCCCTGGCGTTGCAGCTGGTAGCGCAGATGGGCTTGCAGCAGTGCGCCGTTCATGGTGTCTGCACCCAGCTGGCGTCCAGCGAAAACCGCAGGACTTTTTGCGCGCCGTTCTGCTTTTCTTCCTGGCCGCTGAGGTACACCTTTTGCACGGAGGGGGAACGGCTGAGCTGCTTCACATAGGCCAGCGCATGTTCCATGTCTTTGGCCTCACCCACCAGGTGCAGACTGCTGGAGGCGACTTGCACGTCCAGGCTGATCAGGGCCACGTCCTTGACCTGGCTTTGTTCGATGCTGTGCAGCAGCACATCCCAGGGCCGCTGCAGCTGGGCGTCGATTTGCGCCGCCGACTGCGCGTCTTCACGGGCCAGCGGCGCCGTGCCGGATGGGTTTGCGGACGCTGCCGGGGTTCGTTTGCTGGTTTGGCCAGCACGCGTCAGGCGGGCCTGGCGCGCCTGCAGCTGCTGCCATTCGGTGGCGGCGTCCTGCCAGTCCAGTGCCACCCAGGCAGCGCTGAGCAGGCCGACGACGGCCAGCAGCAGGCCGGTGGCGGTGAAGGGGCGCCGGGCAGCGCTCCAGCGGATGTTCAGAGCCTGCATGCCTAGCAGCCCATGGCCAGGCGCAGGCCCGGCGGTGTGGGGGTAGATAGCGGCTGCGGCTGCAGCCAGACAAAGGCCGGGCCGGTGGCGCTGTGCGTTGTGTTCGGTGTGGCGATATCGCCCGCCAGGTACAGCGGGGGCGCATCGGCAGCGACAGGCACGCCACAGACCTGCGCGATCTGCACCATCAGCGCCTGCATGGGCGAGCGCCAGTCGCCAGCAAAGCGCTGGGTCTGCAGGGCAGTCCACTGGCCGCCTTGCAGCAGGCCCAGGGTCAGGGTGTCGGCCTCCACCGTGCCGAACCAGGCGGCAGGGCCCTTGATGCGGCTGCACCAGGCATCGAAGGCGGAAGAAAAATACGGGGTGACGCTTTGCAGCGTAGCGCCGCTGCAGCTGCAAGCCAGGCCCAGCGCTTCGATCAGCGCGCGGTCCACGGCGGCGGCCGGGGCGGTGTTGCCGGGCGACACAATAGCCGGCAGCACCTGCCAGTCCTGCACCGCGCGGCCATAGGTTTCCTTGAAGCGCAGGGTGGCATAGGCCGCTTGTTCGTCGGCGCTGCTGAGCTCGGCGCGCCAGGGCAGCAGCTGCCAGCGCGCCAGCCGGCCAGCAAGCAGAACCTGCACCTGCAGGCGCTGGCTTTTGTGCGCGGCCAACCACTGCGCCAAGGTGTCTACAGCGGCGCGCCAGGGCGCCGACACATCCACAGCTGCCGCAACCACGGCACTGGCACTCACACCAGCAGCATCTTCGACCGCACTTGCGGCCGGTGCCACCGGCAGGTACTCCACCGCTGCCTGTCGCGCCAGGCTCAGGCCCATGCCCAACCCCAGGCCAAAGCGCGGCAGGCGGGCAATGCTCAGGCCCTGCAAGGACAGGCCGACGCGGACCAAGGGGACGTTAGGAGACCACACGGTTCAACTCCTGCAAAGTAGTTTCACCACGGCGCACCATGTCCAGGCCGGCCTCGCGCAAGAGGCGCGTGCCCTGGCGAATCGCCTCTTCCTTGATGCGGCGCACCGACTCGCGCGTAACAATCATCTCGCGCAGCAGGTCGTCCAGAATCAATACTTCGGCCACGGCCTTGCGGCCCTTGAAGCCGGTGCCACGGCAGTGCGCGCAGCCTATGCCGGCGCAGAAAGTAAAGCCCGACACGTCGGTGATGCCGCTGGCCGCCAGCAGTTCGGGCGCGGGCACATCGGGCGCCGAACAGGCGCTGCAGTTGGTGCGCATCAGGCGCTGGGCGACGATGCCGTTGAGCGCCGCCACCAGGCTGTAAGGGTCCACACCCATGTGGGTGAAACGGCCCAGCACATCAAACACATTGTTGGCGTGCACGGTGGTCAGCACCAGGTGGCCGGTGAGCGCGGCCTGCACCGCGATCTGCGCGGTCTCGCCGTCGCGGATTTCGCCGACCATGATCTTGTCGGGGTCGTGGCGCAGGATGGAGCGCAGGCCGCGGGCAAAGGTCAGGCCCTTCTTCTCGTTCACCGGTATCTGC
>JAYVNF010000024.1:0-7624 GCA_043758575.1 Rhodoferax sp. | reverse complement strand
CTGGCGATTCAATGGTCTGCGTGGCCTTCATGGCATCCACACTTTCGATAAGGCCGGTGATATGGGCTCCAAACTGCAGCGGCATGAGCGACAGACCCATGCGCAACGCCGTCATGACCTGGCCCAATTCGTCGTGTACCTTACGCGCGATATGCTTTCTTTCGTTTTCCAGTGCGGTTTCATTGATGGCGGCCAATTCCCGCAGTGATTCCTGTGACTCGTTGAGCTTTTTCAGCGTGTCCTTCTTGTCCGCAACGTTTACCAGCACCACGGTGTGCAGCAGTCCATGCATGGTTTCCAGACGGCCAAAGGTGGCAGACCCAGGAAAGCTGCTACCGTCTTTGCGCCTGCAGGATAACTCCGGGTTGGTGTCTGCCTTGGCCTCGCCGGCCTGGGTATTGAGTTGGTTGGTGGGCGGGCCGATGTACTGCAGCACTTGCGGTAGCAATGTATGCAGGTTCAAGCCCAACAGCTCCTGGCGTCTGTAAGCAAAATGCTGCTCCGCCTGCGCATTGATCTGAACAATATTCAGCTCTTCATCGGCAATCAGAAAGATAACGGGCGCAAATTCAACCACGTCCCGAAACATACCTTCCAGGCTTCTGCGCTGTGCATGGGCGGCAATGTGAGCCTTGGCCCTTGCCAGCAAAACACTGGGACCTATGGGTTTGGTGACATAGTCCACGGCGCCCAGTGCAAGGCCCTCTTCTTCGTGTTCAATGTCCGTTTTGGCGGTCAGAAAAATGACCGGGATATCGCGCGTACGGGGATTTTGCTTGAGCGCCCGACACACCGCATAACCATCCATATCGGGCATCATGATGTCCAGCAGGATCAGGTCAGGTGCTGGATCAGACTGGGCAATCTGCAAGCCTTTTTTGCCATTGTTGGCGCTCTTGACCTGGTAGCTGCTGCGCAACAGGGAGTGAATCAGCGCCAGTATTTGTGGCGTATCGTCCACGACCAGCACCAAGGGGCTCTTGCGATGGTCGTGCGACAAAGGAATCATCGCCAAAGTCTATCGCTTTTCAGATTTGTGGGTAAGCCTTTGCGCCCTTGCTAAAGCATCTCGGGCGTCTGCACCGTCACCAGCACGGTTTGCCCTACGCCATCCCGTTCGCGGTAGCGCAGCCACCATACCGCCCCTTTTTTCACCGCGCACTCGCTGGCCTGCAGACCCAGCAAGCCAGCGATCACCTGGCCCATGGTGGGTTGATGGCCCACCAGCAGCACACAGCCCTTGGCGTGAGGCCATTGCGCCAACTGCAGCAATTGTTCGGGCGTAGCCAAGGGCGCCAATGCCGGGCTGTTTTTGACTTTTCGACCCAAGGCCGCCGCCGTCTGTTCGGCACGCAGTGCCGTGCTGGAAAAGACCCTGGCGCCGTCCGGCATGTGCCGGTCCAGCCAGGCGGCCATGCGGGTGGCCTGCTTTTCACCGCGTGGGGTGAGGTAGCGCGCCATGTCATCGCCCACCAGGTCCAGTTCAATGGCTTCGGCGTGGCGCCACAAAATGAGATCCATCTGCGCAGTCCCTTTATTGACCTCGGATAGTGCCGCTGTAGCGGGCCATCAACTCGCTTTGTGCACCTTTTCCCTTTTTTTGCCCGGCAGACCTGGCACGCGTGTAAACCCCGTCTGCACCCAGTTCCCAAGCGTCCACCTGGTCTTGTAAGTACAGCGTCAGACACTCCTCCTTAAGGCGCTGGCGTTGCACAGCATCGGTTACCGGCCAGGCAATCTCCACGCGCCGCACCATGTTGCGATTCATCCAGTCGGCGCTCGCCAGGTACATGTCTTCCTTATCTCCATCCTGGAAGTAAAAAACACGGGTGTGCTCCAGAAAGCGTCCGATGACAGAACGCACCCGAATGTTTTCGGTTTGACCAGGAAGGCGCGCGGGCAACATGCAAGCACCACGCACAATCAAATCAATTTGAACGCCCTGCGCGCCGGCGCGCATCAAGCAGCCAATCAGCTCCTCGTCGGTAAGCGCATTCATCTTGATCACCATGCGGCAGGCATTGCCCTTGCTGGCGGATAGGGCCAAGGCGTCGACCTTGGCGATCAGGTTGCGCTGCAGATAAAACGGCGCCATCCAAATCTTTTTTAGCGGTGGCAACTTGCTTTGGCTAGCCAGATGCACAAACACATGTTCCATGTCCGTGGTCAGGGCCGTATCGGCCGTGATCTGGCTGATATCGGTATACAGCTTGGCCGTGCGCGGGTTGTAGTTGCCGGTGGACAGATGCCCGTAGCGTTTGAGCGAACGCCCCTCACGCCGGGTAATCAGCATCATCTTGGCGTGCGTCTTCAGGCCGACCACTCCGTACACCACCTGCGCACCGATGGACTCCAGCATCTCGGCCCAATTGATGTTCGCCTCTTCATCAAAGCGGGCCTTGAGTTCCACCACCACGGTGACCTCTTTGCCACGGCGCACACCTTCGCGCAACAAATCCATCAGGGCCGAGTCGGCACCGGTGCGGTAAATCGTTTGTTTGATGGCCAGCACCTGCGGGTCATGCACCGCCTCGCGCAAAAAGTCCAACACCCCGTCAAAGCTTTCAAAGGGCTGGTGAATCACGATGTCACCGGCTTTGAGCTGATCGAAGATGGATTGTCCGGGCAGTATTTGCCGAGGGTATGAACCCCGGTATGGCACAAAGCACAGGTCAGCGCGATCCACCAGATCAATCACCTGCGTCAATCGCACCAAATTGACGGGACCAGGCACCCGGTACAACGATTTTTGCGGCAGCTTAAACTGCTCCAGCAGCATGTTGGCCAGGTAGTCTGAGCAGCCCGCTGAGACCTCCAGACGCACGGCCTGGCCATAGTGCCGGTGCACCAGGCCTTGGCGCAAGGCCGTGCGCAGGTTCTTTACATCCTCCTCGTCCACCGCCAGATCGGAATGCCGGGTGACGCGGAATTGCGAAAACTGGTCCACGGTGCGGCCTACAAACAAGTCGGTCAGGTGCGCACGGATGATGCTAGAGAGCGATACCAGCAATACATGCCCGCCCGACTCCTTGTTTGGCATGCGAACCATACGGGGCAGGACGCGGGGTACCTTGACAATGGCGATTTCATTGGACCGGCCAAAAGCGTCCTTGCCACCCAGACGAACAATGAAGTTCAGCGACTTGTTGGCCACTTGCGGAAACGGATGCGAGGGGTCCAGACCCACCGGAATCAGCAGGGGTTTAACTTCGCGATTGAAATACTGGCGCACCCAGGCCCGTTGCGCCGGATTGCGTTCTCCATGCGAAATAATTTTGATGTGCTGCTTTTCCAGGGCCGGCAACAGCTTGTCGTTGTACAGCGCATATTGCCTGGCCACCAGTGCATGCAGGGCGGCAGCGAGGTGATCGAAGGTCTGGACGGTGTAGAGCCCTTTGCTGTCACCTGCCTGGACCGCAATCAGGTGCGGCTCGGCCCGCACTTCCACAAATTCGTCCAAATTGGAGGACACGATGCACAGGTAACGCAAACGCTCCAACAAGGGGACATCATCGCGCTCGGCCCAATTCAGAACCCGCTCGTTAAAGGCCAGAATGCTGTGGTCACGGTCCAGCAATGGCGCACAAGTGAGCTGGGCAACACTCTTCGAAGGTACAGCTGAAGGCGACATGAACCACAATCCTGATAACGGCAAAACAATGACCAATTGTTGACAGATTAAATGTCAATCGTGTGACAGTCGGGTCGCCAACGCACCCAAGCCGTGCACACGCAGCCCCGACCCCACCCATCCCCTACAATTTGGCTTTATGCACACAACGCTCGGCGCGCTTGCGGCTGGGACATTCAAAACTTATGAAACCAATTTACCTTGCCGGTTTGATCCTGCTGGCTTTGACACTTGGCCTGGCACTTCTGGGCATGGTGCTGATTGGCTTGAACAAGATCCACTCCAGAAACGCGACGCGCTACACCCAGCTGTGTACCCTGCTGGCATTGATGGCGGCCTTGGCCATGACCCAGACCGCCTGGCCCGGCATACAGCTGCGTCAGATTGATTTTTGGTCACTCATGGTGATCTTGGCCATCGTCGTCTATTCCCTGATCTGGGCCGCCGTTGCCTACCGTCTCAACAAAGTGGCTGCGCGCGGCGATTTTGGCGAGAGCTATATGCTCTCCATGTTGCACAGCGACAGCCAAAGTCCACCACAAGAAGAATTTGCCCAGACCAAATTGATGGACAAAAAGAAGCACTAAGGCCCCAGATTCAAGGGACTCAATCCAGCCACTTCTGCATGAAGCCAGCCTGCCCGGCTGCAGGGTCGAGCTGGTACTGGGCAAACCCCGAGCGTAGGTAAAGCCGCATTGCAGACGCATTGCTGGACAGCACTTCCAGCGTGATCTTGCAGGCACCATGGGCACGCGCAACTTCTTCCACCTGCACCAACAGGCGTTCGCCGATGTGGCGTCCACGGTAGGCTGCAGACACGGTCAGGTCATGTACATTGACCAAAGGCTTGCAAGCAAAGGTGGAAAAGCCCAACATGCAGTTGGCCAACCCTACCGGCCTGTCGTCACCCTCCCCTTGAAACGCCAGCAGGCTGAAGGCCTGTGGCAATTTGGCAAGCTCGCTCACCACATGTTCTTTGGCGTACGCGCTCAAACCCTCACCACCGCCCATGGGGTCACGCGCATAGGCATCGAGCAAGCCCACAAGTGCTGCCGCATGGAGCGGATTGGCGTAATCGGCCCGGCAAATCCGTATGGTGTCGTGCGCGTGTGCTGTCATAGTTAAACCTTGAGAGTGTCAGCAATGCGCTGTGCTGTGCTTTGCGCCTGCTCTGCACTGCGCGCTTCCACCATCACCCGCAGCAGCGGTTCGGTGCCACTGGCCCGGATCAACACCCTTCCAGTGTCCCCCAACTCGGCCTCTGCTGCAGCCGTCGCGCTGTGTAGCGCGGCATTGGACTTCCAGTCCTGGCCGGGAGCCAGTCGCACATTGATCAGGGTCTGCGGAAAAAGCTCCACGCCACTGAGCAATTGCGCCATGGACTGACCGGAGCGCACACAGGCCTGCAGAATTTGCAGAGCAGAAATCAATCCATCTCCGGTGGTGTGCTTGTCCAGTGCCAGCAGATGGCCCGAGCCTTCTCCGCCCAGAATCCAGCCCTGTTTTTCCAGCTCTTCCAGCACATAGCGGTCGCCCACCTTGGCGCGCACAAACTGCACACCCCGGGCCTTGAGCGCCACTTCCACAGCCATATTGGTCATCAAGGTGCCGACCACGCCGGGCACGGCGTCGCCCCGCCCCAGGCGCTCATGCGCCATGAGGTACAAAAGCTCATCTCCATTGAAAAGGCGGCCGCTTTTGTCCACCAATTGCAGGCGGTCGGCATCGCCATCCAGGGCGATACCGAAGTCGGCCTGGTGCAGCTTCACCGCTGCCACCAGGGCCTGCGGATGGGTGGCACCCACGTCCTTGTTGATGTTCAGGCCGTCGGGCGCACAGCCAATGGCGATCACCTCGGCACCGAGTTCGTGAAAGACCTTGGGGGCAATCTGGTAGGCCGCTCCGTGCGCGGCATCCACCACGATCTTCAGGCCCTTGAGGGTCAAATCGTAGGCAAACGTGCTCTTGCAGAATTCGATATAGCGCCCTGCTGCATCGTCCAGGCGGCGTGACTTGCCCAAATGCACGGACTCTACCCACACCGGTGGACGCTCCAGCGCCGCCTCCACCGCAGTCTCCCAAGCGTCGGGCAGCTTGCTGCCTTGTGCACTGAAAAATTTGATGCCATTGTCCGCAAACGGGTTGTGGCTGGCGCTGATCACCACGCCCAACGAGGCCCGCTGCGCACGCGTGAGGTAGGCCACACCCGGCGTGGGCAATGGGCCCAACAGCACCACATCCACACCGGCCGAATTGAAGCCACTCTCCAGCGCACTTTCCAGCATGTAGCCGGAGATGCGTGTGTCCTTGCCAATCAGCACCGTGGGTCTGGTTTCTCTTTCCTTCAGCACATGGCCCACGGCGTGCGCCAGGCGCAGCACGAAGTCCGGCGTGATGGGAGACTGCCCCACCGTACCGCGAATGCCGTCGGTTCCAAAATATTGCCGTCCCATGCTGTTTCCTTTGCTTTTTGTTGATTCAGATTGACGGGCTGGCGGCAGCTTGTGTGGCGGCCAGCACCTTGAGTGCCTGCAGGGTTTGCGCCACATCGTGCACACGCACCACCGCAGCACCGTTTTGCACCGCCAACAGGGCGGCGGCCACGCTGGGCACCATGCGTGCATGAACATCCATGCTGGCCACCTGGGCCAGCGAAGTTTGCGCCACCGCAGCCAGAGACGACTTGCGGGACCAACCCGCCAACAGCGGGTAGCCCAAGGACAGCAATTCTGCCTGGCGTGCGAGCAAGGCAAAATTTTGCTGCACGGTTTTGCCAAAGCCAATGCCGGGGTCCAGACAGATGCGGCTGGCAGATACGCCCTGGGCTTGCAGTTGTTGCGCCAAAGCCTGCAGGAACGTCGCCACCTGGGGCAGCACGTCGCCCTCCATAGGGGCCACCTGCATGGTCTGCGGCTCGCGGTGCATATGCATCAAACAAACGCCGCAAGATGGGTGTGCACGCACGACATTGACACCGCTCAAACCGCTGCTGTCATCCCGCCAGCGCAGGGCCCAGATGTCGTTGACGATATCAACTCCCAGGTCCAGCGCAGCCTGCATCACGGCCGGTTTGTAGGTATCAATGGAGACCGGGACTCCCAGTGTCACGGCATGCCGCAGTACCGGCAGCACACGGGCTAACTCTTCGTCCTGCGGCACGGCAGGAGCACCGGGACGGGTGGATTCACCACCAATGTCGAGGATATCGGCTCCGTCTTTGAGCAGCTGTTCGCAATGGGCCATGGCGGCATCACGCGAAGCAAACTGGCCCCCATCCGAAAAGGAGTCGGGTGTGACGTTGACGATGCCCATGATCTGGGGCCGGGTCAGGTCAATCTGGAAACGGGAGGTTTGCCAATGCATGAATAGAAATGCTCAAGCTGCAGTGTGTGCTTCCAGCAAAACAAACGGGGCTTGCGCCCCGTTGGATGACCTTGCCACAAAGCCTTTTAAAAATCAGGCTACCGTGGGTGCTGGATCTGCAGCTACAGCGGCCGCGCCGCCACCGTCACCACCGCCTGCGCTTGGAATACGGGGGGTCCAGTCCTTGGGCGGACGGGGCTCCTTGCCAGCCATGATGTCGTCCAACTGGTCGCTGTCAATGGTTTCCCATTCCAGCAAGGCCTTGGCCATGGCGTGCATCTTGTCCTGGTTGTCTTCGATCAGCTTGCGTGCCTCGGCATACTGCTGATCGATGATGCGGCGCACCTCGGCGTCCACCTTTTGCATGGTCTGCTCGCTCATGGTGGTGGTCTTGGTGACCGAGCGGCCGAGGAACACTTCGCCTTCGTTGTCGGCATACACCATCGGGCCCAGGGCCTCGCTCATGCCGTAGCGCATGACCATGTCGCGGGCCAGGCTGGTGGCACGCTCAAAGTCGTTCGATGCGCCTGTGGTCATCTGGTTCATGGACACTTCTTCAGCGATGCGTCCACCAAACAGCATGCTGATCTGGCTCAGCATGTATTCGCTGTCGTAGCTGTAACGGTCCTG
>JAYVNF010000023.1:0-7626 GCA_043758575.1 Rhodoferax sp. | reverse complement strand
ACCTCGTGCTCTGCCTGATCTCCGGTGGCGGCTCGTCGCTTCTGACGTTGCCTGCTGAAGGCCTCACGCTGGAAGACAAGCGGGGCATCAACAAGGCTTTGCTCAACAGCGGCGCAAACATCTCGGAGATGAACTGCGTGCGCAAGCACCTCTCGCGCATCAAGGGCGGGCGCCTGGCGGCGGCCTGCGCGCCGGCCCGTGTGCTCACCCTCCTGATCAGCGATGTGCCCGGTGACGAGGCCAGCGTGATTGCCAGCGGCCCCACGGTGCCGGACGCCAGCAGCTGTGCCGATGCGATGGCCATTTTGCAGCGCTACCAAATCGAAATCCCGGCAGCCGTGGCGGCGCAGCTGGCCAGCGGCGCACTGGAAACCATCAAACCCGGTGACGCCGTGTTTGCACGCAGCCAGGTGCAGCTAATCGCCACCCCCCAAGAATCGCTGCAGGCGGCGGCGGACGCGGCGCGCGCCGCCGGCATCACCCCCTACATCCTCAGCGACGAGATCGAGGGCGAGTCGCGCGAGGTGGGCAAGGTGCATGCGGCCCTGGCACGCTCCGTGGCCTTGAAAAACCAACCCTTTGCACGCCCCTGCGTGATCCTGAGCGGTGGCGAAACTCCCGTCACCATACGCCCGCGCCAGCCCGGTGCGGCGCGCGGCCGCGGTGGGCGCGCCGGCGAGTTTTGCATGGGCCTGGCCCAGGCCCTGCAAGGCCAGCCCGGCGTCTACGCGCTGGCCGCCGACACCGATGGCATCGACGGGGTGGAAGACAATGCCGGCGCCTTTGTTACGCCCGACACCTTGGCCCAGGCCCAGGCCTTGGGCCTGAAGCTAAGCGATTACCTGGACCGCAACGACGCTTACGGCTTCTTTGACGCCCTGGGCGCGCTGTTTGTCACCGGCCCCACGCACACCAATGTGAATGACTTCAGGGCGCTGCTGATTCTGTAGCTTCGGCGGTCGCACGCTCGACCGCATTTTTTGCTTTTTCGCAATGGTGGGGCTTTTCCTCTACGGAAAACTTGCGCGGGCATCCACCCACGAAAGCATTGACTATGTACAAACACCTTGGTGCCCTGGCCACGCTGGGCTTGTCCGCACTTTTAACGGCCTGCGGCGGCCACGGTGACAGCGATGCCGCAGGCAACGGCAATCCCAGCAGCAACGCCGGCGCAGGCAGCAATGCCTTTGTTGAAGGCGCCTGGAGCGGCAGCAATGCGAAGAACGATACCCTGGACCTGCTACTGTTGGAAAACGGCGACCTGTATGCCATGTTCAGCAGCGCCCCCACGGGCCAGGTTCCGACTTTGGTGTTTGACAAAGGCAGCTACAGCGTCAGCGGCAACATGCTCACCGCCACGGTTGTGCAGTACAACGACAACGGCAGCACCGTCAGCGGAACCCTGGGGGCAACGGTGCAAGCTGGTGTTTCCATCATGGGCACGGCAAGCAAAACAGGAAGCTCTGCATCGAACACCTTCTCGGTCACACCCACCAGTGCCGTCCATGCAAGCTACAACTACAGCATGCCAACAGCCCTCAGCGACATCGCCGGCGCCTGGACCAGCACCTACCTGCTCGGCCAGAACACGCCCTTTGCCTTGACCATCAGCCCCAGCGGTGCACTGGCGGCGACCGATCTGGGTTGCTCCATTGCCGGCAGCATCACTCCCAGAAGCAGCGGGAAAAATGTGTTCAACATCAGCCTGAGCTTTGGCCAGTCCCCATGCCGCCTGGCCGGCCAGACCGTAGCAGGCGTTGCCATCAGCTACCTCCGGTCCAACGGACAGCGCCAACTCAGTGCCGCCATGCTGGACAGCAGCAAGGCGCTGGGTGCCATGCTCTACGCCCAGCGCTGAGCATGGCTGGGCGCAGCGTCCTGCAAAGAGCGCTCAGGCCGCGTGGGCCTCGGCCTCGCGGATACCCATGGCATCCAGGGCGGCGGCCAGATGGGCCACGCTGCGGTCCACGTTGTGCAGCTTTTCCAGGCCAAACAGGCCGACGCGAAAGGTCATGAAGTCGGCCGGCTCGTCGCACTGCAGTGGCACACCGGCGGCAGTTTGCAGGCCCAGGGCCAGGAACTTCTTGCTGCTCTGGATTTCCGGGTCGGTGGTGTAGCTGACCACCACGCCGGGTGCCTGGAAGCCCTGCGCCGCCACACTGACAATGCCGCGTCGCTCAAACAGGGCGCGTACTTTGCGCCCCAGGGCCAGCTGCTCCTGGCGCACCTTCTCGAAGCCGTAGCTGCGGGTTTCCATCATCACCTCGCGCAGGCGGATCAGGGCGTCGGTGGGCATGGTGGCGTGGTAGGCGTGGCCGCCTTTTTCATAGGTCTCCATGATCTGCAGCCACTTCTTCAAATCACAGGCAAAGCTGGTGCTGCTCGTGCCGTCTATGGCGGCACGGGCGCGCGCACTGAGCATCACCATAGCGCAGCAGGGTGAGCCGCTCCAGCCCTTTTGCGGCGCCGTCACCAACACGTCCACGCCCAGCGCTTCCATGTTCACCCACAGCGCGCCAGAGGCGATGCAGTCCAGCACAAACAGGCCGCCCACCGCATGCACGGCATCGGCCACGGCGCGCAGGTAGTCGTCGGGCAGGATCATGCCGGCCGAGGTTTCCACATGCGGGGCAAACACCACGTCAGGCTTTTTCTCGTGGATGGCGGCCACGACTTCGGCAATCGGGCAGGGAATCCAGGGCGCCTGTTGGCTGTCGCCCACGCGGCGCGCCTTGAGTACGGTGGACTCGGAAGGAATCTGGCCCATGTCAAAGATCTGCGTCCAGCGGTAGCTGAACCAGCCGTTGCGTATCACCAGGGCTTTTTTGCCGGTGGCGAACTGGCGCGCCACCGCCTCCATGCCAAAGGTGCCGCTGCCGGGCACAAGGGCCACGGAGGGCGCGTGATAGACCTCCTTGAGCATGGCGGAGATGTCGCGCATCACGCCCTGGAAACGCTGCGACATGTGGTTGAGCGCGCGGTCGGTGTAGACCACGGAAAACTCAAGCAAGCCGTCCGGATCAATCTGGGGTACGAGTCCTGGCATGGTGTTTGTCTCCGTCAAGTTATCGTTGTGCAAGAAGGGAAACCAGCTTAGCACGCTAGACAAAGCCGCGCACAGCAAAGTCCGCGCCACGCTGTATCCAGTTTGTAGGCGCATACACCGTGCGCGCATCGGTCACGTGCAGGGTGTATGCGTGGCGCGAGTGGGCCGAGCGGTTGGGTGCGCTGTAGTGCGGCAGCAGCCCATGGAACACCACCAGCGTGCCAGCCTGCACCTCCAGCGGCACGGCCGTCGTGCGGTCGGGCCAGGGCGTGGCATCCAGCTTGTCCATGCGCACCAGGTCGCCCTGGCGCACAAAGCGCTCACGCAGAGGGCCGCGGTGGCCGCCGGGCTGCACCCACAGGCAGCCGTTCTGGAGCGTGGCGTCTTCCAGCGCAAACCAGAAGGTGGTGACGCTGATGGGTGTGCTGTCAAAAAAGCTGGCATCCTGGTGCCAGCCCACTTCGCCGCCACTGCCGGGCTGCTTGAAGATGTACATCGACTGCCAAATTTGCGGCTGCTCCAGCCCCAGGTCTTGGGCCAGGGCGTGCAGGGCCGGGCCGCGCGAGAAGGCGTCAAACACCGGGTCCAGGTCGTGCATGGCATGGCCGATCTTGTTGATCGACAAGGCCTTGGCCTGCTTCAAACGGCCTTCTGCGTCAAAGGCCTCTTCCTCAAAAAAACAGCGGCTGCTCGTGGCCGAGTCCAGAAAGTAGCGGTCCACCGCGCGCACCTGTTCGTTGGTGGTGAAGATGGTGCGGCTGCTGGCCGGGTCAAACGCGTCCACCAGCTGCTCGGCGCGTGCGCGCAGCGCGGCTATGTGTGCGGCCGACTTGAAGTCCGGCAGCGCCAGATAGCCATCGTGGTGAAAGCGTCGAACCTGGTCGGGTGTAAGCATGGTTATGCGTGTGGGGACTGGAGCTGTGCAGTATAGGCATGGCCCGCTGCGGCCCCTGGCGCACGCTTGGCCAAGTGTGCGTCTATGCTTAGGGCCTGGCGCCCGTAGCCGCCACCCACCGGAGCACCTGTGAACCTGGAACCCCTGATACAACTCACCCGCGGCGGCCTGCCGGAGTGCCTGCACTTTGGCAGCGTGGCCGTGGTCAACACGCGCGGCAAACTCATCGCCTGCGTGGGCGACGCGCACCTGCGCACCTTCAGCCGCTCGACCCTGAAAGCCTTGCAGGCCCTGCCCTTTGTCGAGGCCGGCGGCCCCACTCAGTTTGGCTTCAGCCAGCCCGAAGTGGCCATGCTGTGCGCCAGCCACAACGGTGAGGACGCCCATGTGGCGGCCACCGATTCCATGCTGGCCAAGGCCGGGCTGAACTACCGCACGCTGCGCTGCGGCTGCCATGTGCCGGGCCTGTTCACGCTCTTGGACCAGGCACCGCCCGAGGGCCTGGTGTTCGATGAGCGCCACAACAACTGCAGCGGCAAGCACGCCGGCTTTCTGGCGCTGTGCGTGCAACAGGGCTGGCCCACCGAAGACTACACCGCCGCCGACCACCCGCTGCAGCATGCCATACGCCGCGATGTGGCACGCGCCGTGGGCATGGACGCAGACGATCTAAAGATGGGCATAGACGGCTGCTCGGCGCCCAACTACGCCATGCCCCTGTCCAAGCTCGCCTATGGCTATGCGCGCCTGGCCAGCGGCGCGGCCGACGCGGAATTCGGCGCAAGCTTTGCCACGCTGAGCGACGCCATGACGGCGCAGCCCTGGATGGTCAGCGGCACCGGCCGCAACGACCTGGCCTTCACCCAGGCCGGACGCGGCGACTGGGTCTGCAAGGTGGGCGCCGACGGCGTGCAGGTGCTGGCCAGCAAGAGCCGCGGCGAAGCGATTGCCATCAAAATCCTGGACGGCAGCAAGCCGGCCCTGTTTGCCACCGCCGTGGAGGTGCTGGACCAGCTGGGCTGGCTGGACGATGCGCAGCGCAAGCTGCTGGAGCCCTGGCGTGCCCGCACCTTGCGCAACGCGCGCGGCCTCAAGGTCGGTGAACGTCTTCCCCTTTTCAGAATGCAAATCCCATGAAAGTTTTGCCATGAACCACCAGATCAGCCTGATAGGCGCACCCACCGACATAGGCGCAGGCATGCGCGGCGCCAGCATGGGGCCAGAAGCCCTGCGCGTGGCCAACCTGGCGCGCACGCTGGAGTCGCATGGCCTGCAGGTGCAGGACCGTGGCAACCTCAGCGGCCCCAGCAACCCCTGGCTGCCGCCCAGCAATGGCTACCGCCATCTGGACGAGGTGGTGGCCTGGAACCGTGCGCTGCACGAGGCGGTGTACACCGAGCTGCAGCTAGGGCGCCTGCCCATGGTGCTGGGCGGTGACCACTGCTTGGGCGTAGGCAGCATCAGTGCTGTGGCGCGCCATTGCCGCGACACGGGCAAAACGCTGCGCGTGCTCTGGCTCGATGCCCATGCCGACTTCAACACCAACACCCTCACCCCCAGCGGCAACATCCACGGCATGCCGGTGGCCTGCCTGTGCGGCTTTGGCCCGCAGGCGCTGATTGAAATCGGCGGCCAGGTACCCGCCATCAACGCCCAGTGGGTGCGGCAAATCGGCATCCGCAGCGTGGACCAGGGCGAGAAGCGCTTTGTGCACGAACAGGGCCTGGAGGTGTTTGACATGCGCTACATCGACGAAATGGGCATGCGCGCCACCATGCAGCTGGCTTTGTCCGGAATGGACGACAACACCCATTTGCATGTCAGCTTTGATGTGGACTTTCTGGACCCGGCGATTGCCCCCGGTGTGGGCACCACCGTGCCCGGCGGCCCGACCTACCGCGAGGCGCAGCTATGCATGGAGATGATTGCCGATACCGGCCGCATGGCCTCCATGGATGTGATGGAACTCAACCCGGCGCTCGATGAACACAACCGCACGGCGCAGGTGGCGGTGGATTTGATTGAATCGCTGTTTGGCAAGAGCACCTTGATGCGCAAGTAGCCCCAGACAACAAGTCCCAAAGGCCACCGTTAGCGACAAGGCTTGCTCGCTATGCCAGCCATTGCGTAATCCAATTGGCTGGCACCCCCATCAAGACATAAGCTATCCCCACGGCCCAATATGCGCCGCAACAGGAGATCAACATGTCGACAGAAGCAAAGTGTCCCTTTCCCCACACGGCCACCAAGAACACCGTGGCAGCCGCCCCGTCCAATGCAGACTGGTGGCCCAATCAACTCAAGCTGGGCATCCTGCACCAGCACAGCGCCGAATCCAACCCCATGGGCGAGGACTTCAACTATGCAGAAGCATTCCAGTCGCTGGATCTGGATGCCGTGGTCAAGGACCTGCACGCACTGATGACCGACTCGCAGGACTGGTGGCCTGCCGACTGGGGCCACTACGGCGGCCTGATGATTCGCATGGCCTGGCACTCGGCCGGTACCTACCGCGTGGGCGATGGCCGTGGCGGCGCCGGCACCGGCAACCAGCGCTTTGCGCCTCTCAACAGCTGGCCCGACAACGGCAACCTGGACAAGGCGCGCCGCCTGCTCTGGCCGGTCAAGCAGAAATACGGCCGCAAGCTGTCCTGGGCCGACCTGATCATCCTGGCCGGCAACGTGGCACTGGAATCCATGGGCTTCAAGACCTTTGGCTTCGCCGGCGGACGTGAAGACATCTGGGAGCCCGAGCAGGACATCTACTGGGGCGCCGAAAAGGCCTGGCTGGCCACCAGCGACCAGGCCAACAGCCGCTACAGCGGCGAGCGCACGCTGCAAAGCCCCCTGGCTGCGGTGCAGATGGGTCTGATCCACGTCAACCCGGAAGGACCGGACGGCAAGCCCGACCCGCTGGCCTCCGGGCGCGATGTGCGCGAAACCTTTGCCCGCATGGCCATGAACGACGAAGAAACCGTGGCCCTGGTGGCTGGCGGCCACACCTTTGGCAAGGCCCACGGTGCCGGCGACCCGACCCTGGTAGGGCCCGAGCCCGAGGCCGCAGGCATTGAAGAACAAGGCCTGGGCTGGATCAACAAGCTGGGCAGTGGAAAAGGTGTGCACACCACCACCAGCGGCATTGAAGGCGCCTGGAAGCCCAACCCCACGACCTGGGACAACGGCTACTTTGACATGCTGTTTGGCTACCAGTGGGCGCTCACCAAGAGCCCGGCCGGCGCCCAGCAATGGGTGGCCCAGAACGTCAAGCCCGAGCACATGGTGGCCGATGCGCACGACCCCACCAAAAAGCATCCGCCCATGATGACCACGGCCGACATGTCGCTGCGCATGGACCCAGCCTACGAGAAAATTGCGCGCCGCTTCCACCAGCATCCGGACCAGTTTGCCGATGCCTTTGCCCGTGCCTGGTTCAAGCTCACCCACCGCGATATGGGGCCGCGCGCACGCTACCTGGGCAAGCTGGTGCCCAAGGAAGTGCTGCTGTGGCAGGACCCGATTCCCGCCGCAACTGGCACCGTGATCGATGGCAAGGACATTGCCACGCTCAAGGCCCGCGTGATGGAGTCGGGTCTGTCGATCGCCCAACTGGTCAGCACCGCCTGGGCCTCGGCCTCTACCTTCCGTGGCAGCGACAAGCGCGGTGGCGCCAACGGTGCGCGCATCC
>JAYVNF010000022.1:0-7629 GCA_043758575.1 Rhodoferax sp. | reverse complement strand
GCAAGGTGCTCATGATCATGGGCTGCACCGAACCCAGCGCCAGACCCAGGAGCACCGAGCAGGTGCCCATGGCCAGCGGTGCGTGCATCAAGGGGTAGATGCCAAACATCAACGCCGTAACCAGCATGGCGCCACTCACCACCACCCACTCGCGCAGGTGCACCGCCAACAGCGGCATGGCCACGCGCACACAGGCGGCAGCAATGGCGAAGCTGCCCAAAATGGCGCCTATCACCGAGGCGTTGAAGGCGCGCTCATGGCCCAGCACCGGCACCACAAAGGTGTGCACATCCCAGCAGCTTGAGAGCAGCCAGTTCACCAGCAGCAGACGGCGCATATTGGGCTCGCGCAGCAAATGCCAGACCTGGGGCTTGGGCACACCTGTTGGGTGCACCACGGGCGGCAGTTCCTGGGTATCACGTATCCAAGCCCAAGTGAGCAAGGGCAGCAGCGCCATGCACAGAAAGGCCGCACGAAAGCCGTTGGTATCTGCGGCCGCGCCACCTAACCAGACGCCGGCATGGTCAATCAGCAAACCGGCCGTCACCGGACCAAAAAAGTTGGATACCGCCGGACCTATGGCCAGCCAGCTGAAGACCCGCTTGAGTTCTGTGGCATCGTGGGCGGCACGGCCCACATGGCGCTGCAAAGCAATCGAGGCCGAGCCAGTGGCGCCGCCCAGGCACAGGGCGCTAAGGCACAGTACCTCATAGCGCGGCCACAGCGCTGCCAGCAGAGCCCCGGCCACCGCGAACAACAGCGCAAAACCCACCGGGCGCTTGAGCCCATGCTGGTCCGCAAAGCGCCCGGCCGGAATGGCCAGAAACACCTGCATCAGCGAGAACAGCGCCAACAAGCAACCCACTGCCAGGGGCCCATAACCCAGCTTCAGAGCCAGCAGTGGCGCTGCCATGCGGCTACCCGCCATGGCGGCGTGCAGGCAAATGTGGCCGCCAATCAGCCGCGCCAGTGCCCAGGACGATGACTTCGGCAAAACCGTGCTCACAGCCACACTCCCGCCTTGCGGACCGGGGCGCAGGCGTGCTTGCGACGGGCTTGCACTGCGTTCATACGCTGCCAGGCTCGGTTCCCACATCAGGCTCCAAATCCAGATCGCGGTCCACGGCAATCAGGGTCTGGGCCTGGCTGTCGGGCAAGGTCTCGACCTTTTTCAGCGCACGGTCCATGGCGCGGCTGCGCACCTGGGCGTTGTCCAGGGTCTTGAGCACGGTCTCGGTTTGCGCCTTCACTTTGGCCAGCACGTCGCCAAACTTGCCAAACTCGTTCTTCACCGCGCCCAGCACCTGCCAGACTTCGCTGCTGCGCTTCTCAAGCGCCAGGGTGCGAAAGCCCATTTGCAGGGAACTCAAGATTGCCAGCAGGGTGGTCGGGCCAGCCAGCGTGACACGGTGGTCGCGCTGCAGGCTCTCCATCAGACCCGGGCGGCGTAGCACCTCGGCGTACAGGCCTTCGGTGGGCAAGAACAGGATGGCGAAGTCGGTGGTGTGCGGCGGCTCCACGTACTTCTCGTTCATGGCCTTGGCTTCCAGGCGAATGCGCAGCTCCAGTGCCTTGCCTGCGGCCTCGGCGGCGACTGCGTCTGCCCTGCCCTGCGCGTCCAGCAGCCGCTCATAGTCCTCGTTGGGAAACTTGGCATCAATCGGCAGCCACAGCGGCGCGCCATTGTCGGCGCGCCCGGGCAGGCGGATGGCAAAGTCCACCACGTTCTTGCTGCCGGGAATGGTGGCCACTTGGGCGGCGTACTGGTCCGGCACAAAGACCTGCTCCAGCAGCGCTTCGAGCTGGGCCTCGCCAAACATGCCACGCGTCTTGACATTGGTGAGCAGGTGCTTGAGGTCGCCCACGCCCTGGGCCAGGGTCTGCATCTCGCCCAGGCCCTTGTGCACCTGTTCGAGTCGCTCGGCCACCTGTTTGAAGCTCTCGCCCAGGCGCGCCTGCAAGGTGCTTTGCAGTTTTTCGTCCACGGTTGCGCGCATCTCGTCGAGCTTGGCTGCATTGGTGGTTTGCAGCTGGGCCAGCTGCGCCTCCAGGGTCTGGCGGATCTCGGCCAGGCGCCTGGCGTTGGATTCACTGACGTTGCCCAGCTGCAGGCTCAGGGTGTCGGACAAGGTCTTTTGCAACAGGGTGAGCTGTTGGCCAAAGGCGTCGATCTGGCTGTTTTGCGTGCGCGTCGCTTCTGCGCCCTGGGCGGTCAGCGTCTGCTGGAAGGTAGCCAGGTTCTGAGACAGTTCCTGGCGCCCACCGCGCGAGGACTCGGCAATCTCCTGGCGCAGGGCGCGCTCCAGTGCCTGGGTGTTGGCGGCCATGGCTGCCAGCAGATTGCGCTGGGCAGCTTCCTGCTGCTGGCGCTCCAGCTCGGACGGTCCCTGCGCGCGGCGCGCGGCCAGCCACAGCACCACGCCACTGTTTACCAGCACCAGCAACAGCAGGCCCCAGACCAGCAAGGAGTTCAAGGCCAGGCCTTCCACTTAAGCGCCCTGCTGCGTCAGCACGTCCGGGTTCAACGGAGTGACCGGCTTGTGGTGGAGCAGGTAGCCCACCAGGTTGTCCACCGCCAGGGCCGCCATGGCGCGGCGTGTGCCCACCGTGGCGCTGGCGATGTGCGGGGTCAGCACCACATTGGGCACGCTCAGCAAGGCGGGGTTGACCAAGGGTTCGCCTTCAAACACGTCCAGGCCGGCGGCGGCAATGCGCTTGTCGCGCAACGCCTCGGCCAGGGCTGCGTCGTCCACAATGCCGCCGCGTGCCAGGTTGATCAGGGTGGCGATAGGCTTCATCAGCGCCAGCTCGGGGGCGCCTATGGTGTGGTGCGAGCTGGCGGAGTACGGCAGCACCAGCATCACGTGGTCAGAAGTCTGCAGCAGCTCTTCCTTGCTGACCCAGCGGGCGTTGAAGCTGGCCTCGGTGGCGGCGTCCAGGCGCGAGCGGTTGTGGTAAATCACGCGCATTCCAAAACCGAGCGCTGCGCGCTTGGCAATGGCCTGGCCGATGCGGCCCATGCCGATGATGCCCAGGGTTGTGCCATGCACCTCGGCGCCGGAGAACATGTCGTAACTCCAGCGCGTCCATTTGCCCGCGCGCAAATAGTGTTCGCTCTCGGTCACACGCCGGGCCGTGGCCATCACCAGGGCAAAGCCAAAGTCGGCGGTGGTCTCGGTCAGCACGTCGGGCGCGTTGGTGCCCAGCACGCCGGCCGCGCTCATGGCAGCGAGGTCAAAGTTGTTGTAGCCGACCGTCATGTTGGCGCAAATCTTCAGCTCAGGGCAGGCCGACAGCAAGGCGGCGTTGACCTTTTCGGTGCCGGTCATAAAAGCGCCCACTTTGCCCTGCAGGCGCTGCTGCAACTCTTCGGGCGACCACATCACGTCGGCCTGGTTGGCTTCGACACTGAAGTGCTGGCCGAGTTGCTCCAGCACTTCGGGGAAGATGGCGCGGGTAATCAAAATGGCGGGAAGGATGGCAGGCTGGGTCATGGTGTGAGGGGTTCGATTCAAACGGGTTGGGCAATTTCAAACACCTGGCGCAAATAGGCCAGGTAGCGCTCGTCGTCGCACATGTTTTTGGACGGTGTGTCCGACAGTTTGGCTACTGGTTGGCCATTGCAGCGCACCATCTTGATGACGATTTGCAGCGGCTCGTAGCCCAGGTCGTTGGTCAGATTGGTGCCTATGCCAAAGGCCAGCTGGCAGCGGCCACGGAACTGCTGGTACAGCGCGATGGTGCGCGGCACGGTCAGGCCGTCGCTGAAGATCAGGGTCTTGGTGCGCGGATCCACCCGGTTGCGCAGATAGTGGGCCAGCATGCGCTCGCCCCACTCAAAGGGGTCGCCGCTGTCGTGGCGCGCGCCATCAAACAGCTTGCAGAAGAACATGTCGAAGTCGCGCAAAAAGGCCGTCATGCCATAGACATCGCTGAGCGCAATCCCGAGGTCGCCCCGGTACTCCCGCGCCCAGGATTCAAAGGCGTAGATCTGGCTGTCACGCAGGCGCGGCCCCAGGGCCTGGCAGGCCTGCAGGTATTCGTGCGCCATGGTGCCCAAGGGGGTCAGGCCCAGCTTCAGGGCCAGCCAGACGTTGCTGGTGCCGGCCAGTTGGCCCGGCACGCCCTGGGCGTGGCCCGGGCTGTGCTGGGTGCCCAGGCGCGCGGCCAGCACGCGCATCACTTCTTCGTGCCAGGCGCGTGAGAAGCGCCGGCGCGTGCCGTAGTCGGCAATCTTCAGGTCACTCAGGCCATCGTCGCGCAACTGGCCAATCTTGACTTCCAGGCGTCTGCGCCCTTCCAGGAAATCGGGCACTGACTGGGTGTTGCGGAAGTAGACCTCGTTGACGATGGCCAGCACCGGAATCTCAAACAGAATGGTGTGCAGCCAGGGGCCGACGATGGCAATGTCGATATCGCCATTGGCCAGCGGCGTGACAGTGATGTATTTTTCGTTGAGCTTGAACAGGCCCAGAAAGTCGACAAAGTCGCTCTTGATGAAGCGCATGGATCGCAAATACGCCAGCTCGCCGTCCTGGAAATGCAGGCTGCACAGGGAGCGAATTTCCTCGCGGATCTCGTCGGCAAACGGCGCCAGCTGGGCCCCGGGATTGCGGCATTTGAAGCGGTATTCCACCTGGGCGCCGGGAAACTGGTGCAGCACCACCTGCATCATGGTGAACTTGTAAAGGTCGGTGTCCAGAAGGCTGGTGATGATCATGGTGTACGGCGAATCAGTCCAACCAGCGGGTGAAGTCCTTGGCCGCCACGCGCGGGGTATCGAAGGTGTTGACGATGGCTGTTTCATCGGCATAACCCAGCGACATGCCGCAGACCAGCATCTCGTCAGGGCCCGCACCAATCAGCGGCAGGATGATGCTGTGAAAGCCATTCCAGGCGGCCTGTGGGCAGGTGTGCAACCCCAGGCCCCGCGCGCTCAGCATGATGTTTTGCAAAAACGCACCATAGTCCACCAGGGAGCCACGCCCCATGGCCCGGTCCACCGTGAACATCAGGCCCACTGGCGCGTCAAAGAAGCGAAAGTTGCGCTGGTGCTGCTGGTGCATCTGCTCCCTGTCGCCCTTGCCGATGCCCAACAAACCGTACAGGCCCCATCCGTTCTCACGGCGACGGTCTATGTAGGGACTGACCCATTTTTGCGGGTAGTAGTCGTACTCCTCCTGGTACTTGGCGGCTAGCGTGGGATCGGCGCGCAAGGCGTCGTGGGCGGCGCAGACCTGTTCCACCTGGGTATGGCGCGCCGCGCCCTGCAGCACATAGACCTTCCAGGGCTGGCAGTTGGTACCGGAAGGTGCGCGACTGGCCACCTGCAGAATGTGCTCGATGTCGCCACGCTGCACCTCTTGGGAAGTGAAGGCCCTCATAGAGCGTCGGGAACAGATGGCTTGGTCTACCTTCGAAAGCGTCATTGCAGGGTCTCCACATAAGTGCATGCCCCGATTTTGCCAGTCATGGCGCCATCGACCGCCCAAGGACCGGCCATTGACCACCTATAGCACCGCCGGTGTGACCCGTGTATGACGCAAGGCGGCTCTGGCACCGCATTAGAAAATGTTCTCTAATTTGCTGCATTGCAACAAAATAGTGCTTGCAATCAAACATGGTCTGACTACAATTCGCACCATGCTGCAGTGCAACATCGGCTAGCCAGGGGAAGCGCAGTAGCAGACTAAAAAAATCGCATCACTTCTTTTAATTTGGAGAATCTAAATGTCCGTACTGACCGTTGAACAAGTTGTAGCCGCTCAAAAAGCCAATATCGAAACCCTGTTTGGCCTGACCAACAAGGCTTTCGAAGGCGTTGAAAAAATCGTTGAACTGAACCTCACTGCTTCCAAGGCTGCCTTGTCTGAAGTTGCCGGCCATACCCAGTCCGTGTTGAGCGTAAAAGACGTGCAAGAGCTGATCGCTCTGCAGTCCGGTCTGCTCCAGCCCCTGGCTGACAAGACCGCTGCCTACAGCCGTCACCTGTACGACATCGCCTCCAGCACCAGCGCCGAATTCACCAAGGCCGCCGAAGGCCAGGCCGCTGAAGCCCAAAGCAAGTTCGCCAGCCTGGTGGACAGTGCTGCCAAGAACGCACCCGCAGGTTCCGAATCGGTGGTCGCCATCCTGAAGAGCTCGGTCGCCGCTGCCACCAACGCGCTGGAATCCGTGCAAAAGGCTGTGAAGCAAGCCACCGAAGTGGCCGAAGCCAACTTCCAAGCCGTGGCTGCTACCGCCACCAATGTTGCCAAGCCTGTTGCTGCCAAAAAACGCTAATTTGAAGCGGCCTGCAAAAATTTGTTGTTTTTGCATGTCACTTTCCAGAAGCCAAGGGAAAACCCTGAGATAATGCAATTCATCAGGAACTCTTAGTTTCTACCGGTTGTCTCCTCGGGTCCTTTCGAAACCATCAGGTTCAGGGATCCCTTCAGGGCCTCGTTGCAAAACGGGGCCTTTTTTTTGGCGCTGCAGGGTGTTATCAAGCTGATGACCCAAACCCAGTAACGACGCGGGTTTGCGGCCGGTCTAGTCCTTCAAAAAGCAAAAATTAGACGACTCTTCCTCATACATGCAATTAACGTGAGTGCAATCACGTTAATAGACCAAATTGCAAAGTCCTTGATTATCGTGAGTCGCATCACGATAATTCGGCATGTCACGACCAATTGCATCGATAAAGCCTGAGGGGATGGAACCCGCCCTTCAGTACCTCAAGCGCACTTTAGAGCGGCCAAGTACTTCATTCCGCTTTAAGCCGGCGGCAATTAAGGTGTCCCTCCTGCAGCTGGAGACAACCCTTCAAACCTGCGAACCAATAATCCGCACCTTGATTTTCAAAGACTGGGTGACGGCGAACCTCACCGATGAAGGCCGGGTGAAGATGCTTGACGCTGTCCGACAGCAACGCGCTGCAGCGAAGAAGCGCACGGTCACCCATCACAGCCTGCGACTGCCCATAAACACGATTACTGAGCTCGAGAGATTAGCCAAAGCTGTCGGAGGTATGCCCCTGACCAGGTTGTTAACAACATTCGCCGCAATGGGCAACGCGGACCAGGCACTGCGTACCAAGCTCTTAAAGGTCGGAATCGCAATCCACATGAAATGATTGCGGAAGGACTACCCAAAATCGCCGGTATGGAATTCCCGAACCGTTTGCAAATTGAACCGGACAACGGTACTTTTTGCAGACAAACGGAGAAACGGCGTCCGAGATTGGTCTTCGTCCAGGTGCGTCCACCTCCCCCATTCGGGGGATATTCCATCGATTGACCGCCGTGCACAATTGGTCAGGGAGACCACTTATGCCAACCACCGAAACAGAAGTCGCCGCCGAATTGGCACCAATGGAGTCGTCCACCGCGGACTCTCAAATCACCGGCAACATTGGGATGTACTACTGCTGCTACCAACTGTCCATGCGTGGCTGGAATGCAATGCCTACCGCGCGCAACGCCAGAGGCGTCGATATCGTCATCTACAGCCGCGACGCCAAGCGATTCCATGGTGTCCAGGTCAAGGCATTGAGCAAGCGCGTACCGGTCCCGCTAGGCACGTCCCTGAGCAAAATCATGGGCGACTTCTGGGTAATTGTTAACAAGGTGGCCACGCCAACGCCTGGCG
>JAYVNF010000021.1:0-7644 GCA_043758575.1 Rhodoferax sp. | reverse complement strand
TAAGTCAGGTGCGCAGGGTGGCGCTGGCTGCGTAGGCCGTAGGCCGGCGTTGCGCAATGTTGTCGCGTGCTTGCGCGGCTGACGCTATCCATGTTTTGGACTGGGCATAGTCCAGAAAAGCCTGGGTGCTGAGCAGAATGCATGGCTTGGCGAGACCGGCGGCATGGTGCAAAAACCAGGCATCTTCAAAAAGAACCACTGGTACCGTGCCCTCTGCCTTGAGTTGCAAGTCAATCAACAGGCTTTGAATGGAAAGCTCACCCAGGTTTTTGGGTGTCTGGTAGTTCGGGTTGGTGCCGCGCAAGGCCTTGATGGTGGCCCCGACCTGGGTGGGAAATATCTCTATGCTGGCTTTGTTGTCCTGGTAGAAGGCCCGCAGTCTTTGTGCCTCCAGTGACTCCGATGGCAAGTTCCCACGGTCTATGGTTTCTTCACGCACTATGTCGGTAATGCCCACACGAAAGCGTGCCAGCAAACCCAGTAAATCACCCGCCGCCAGAGAAAACAGAGGGCCGGCATCCGGTACCAGGATGCGGCTCATGCAGACGCTGCCTGGCGCTTCGATCCTCCACGCTTTTTGCCTTTGACCGGCGGCTCAATCAGGCAGCCGTCCAGTGCGTCTTGGGCCTGCACTAACTGGCGCTTCACCTCGGCGGCCGAGAGCCGGGGCAAGGGCAAGCCCGCTGCGGCCAGGCGGTGAAAGACAAAGCCTGCGTCTGGCAGCGCAAGTTGGCGTGCGGCCTCCATGATGGAAATTTTCCCGGTGCTGGCTTCAAGCAGAACGCGGGTGGATGGATCGATGGACGGTGCGAACCCTTTTTCCTCCTGGCCCAGGGAGGCAAACAACGCCGACACCAGCTTGTTCAGTGAACCGCCGTGTTGGGCTACAAAGGCCTTTGCATTGGCCAGATCCGCTTCCTCTATTTCAAATCCGATTTTTGCTTTGGGCATTGAAGCCTCGCTGAAGTGAAGTTGTCATGTCCCCATGATCATGGGGACGTATGGGCTCTGTCAAGGTTCCCCTGCGCTGGCGTGATGGTCATTTTGGGTCTTCATGTTTATACTGTTTAAATAAACAGTATAAAAGCCAAACCCTTGCCATGACTGCCCTGGCGCGTAGCACGCCGCTGCTTCTGCACGATATCCATGCCGATGTCTGGCCTGCGCACGCGCTCTCCCGGGCGGCCTTTCCGGTGCTGGCCACGGGTGAGGCGGCGCTGGATGCGCAGCTGCCCGGTGGGGGCTGGCCGATTGGCGCTTTGACCGAAATTTTGCAGCCCCCGGGCGTGTACAGCGAGTGGCGTTTGCTGTTGCCGGCGCTGGCGCGCAGCGGCCTGGGGCCTGTGCTGCTGGTGGGGGCACCGCACCTGCCGTTTGCGCCGGCCCTGGCGGCCCAGGGAATGGCCGCGGCGCGGCTGCTGTGGGTCCAGGCCGGGGGGCCAGCTGCGCGGCTGTGGGCCTGTGAGCAGGCGCTGCGCTGTGCCGAGGTCAGTGCCGTGCTGGCCTGGCTGCCGCAGGCCCGTAGCGAGCAGCTGCGGCGCCTGCAAATGGCGGCCGCCGAATACAGCAAGCTGCTGTTTGTGATGCGCCCGGCCAGCGCCCAGGACGAGGCCTCGCCGGCCGCCCTGCGCTTGTTTGTGCGGCCGCAAACGCAAACGCCAGCACAGCCGGTCGGGCGCAGCGCCACGCCCACGCCCACGCCCACGCCCGCCGCAGTGGATGCCTTGCAGGTGCAGCTGCTCAAACGCCGTGGCCCACCGCTGGCACAGCCGCTGCAACTGACGGCCCGCTCCAGCCACCTGACCCTGCTGCTGGCCAGCAGCCAAGCCCATGCACTGGATTGCCCTGCAGCGCGCGCCTGAGCCACCGCCGCGCGCGCTGGCCCAGGGCCCTTCAGCGGGCAGTTCGCAGGCTGGCCCGGAGCTGGCGTTGGCGGCCGCCGAGGGCGCGCTGGTGGATGCTGACACGGCCATGGCCTGGTGGGCCCTGCGTTTCACGCCGATGGTGGCGCGGGTGGAGCAGTCGCTGGTGCTGGAGGTGTCGGGCAGCGAGCGCCTGTTTGGCGGGCGTGTCACCCTGCTGCAGCACCTGTTTGAAAGTGAAAGCCTACCCGCGCAAGTGCCACTGCAGCATGCCCAGGGCGAAACCGCGCTCCTGGCGCTGGCGCGCTTGTGGGCGCACCTGCCGGATGCCCCCATCCACACCTTGCCGCTGCACACCCTGGCCGCCGCCCGCGCCCATATGCCCACGCTGGAGCGCCTGGGGTGCAGTACCTGGGGCCAGCTGCGGGCGCTGCCGCGTGCCGGTCTGGCACGGCGCTTTGGCGCCGCCTTGGTGGAGGCACTGGACTGCGCCTATGGCATGCGCCCCGAGCTCTACCCCTGGTTGAGCCTGCCCGATGTATTCGATGCGCCGCTGGAGCTGTCGGCGGCGGTGGACAGCGCACCGGCCCTGCTGTTTGGTGCGCGGCGTTTGCTGGCGCAGCTGCTGGTCTGGCTGCGCGCGCGCCAGCACGGCGTGCTGGCGCTGGAGCTGCTGTGGGAGCTGGATGCACGGCGCTCCAATGCGCTGCATGTGGACGCCCACCACCAGGGCAGCGGCCAGGGGCGCCTGCTGTTGCGCACCGCCCAGGCCACGCAGGACATGGTGCATCTGCAGCGCCTGCTGGGCGAGCAGCTGGCGCAGGTGTGCCTGCCCGCGCCGGTGCTGTACCTGCGCCTGCGCAGCCTGCAGACCCAGGCCCTGGCTGGCGAGTCGCACAGCCTCCTGCCCGAAGACCAACGCAAGGGCGACAGCCTGCACCAGACGCTGGAGCGCCTGGGCGCACGCCTGGGACCGCAGCAGGTGCTGTGCGTGCAGCCACAGGCCTGCCACCTGCCCGAGCAGATGCAGGCCTGGCGGCCCTGGACACCACAGCCGATTCCCAAGACAGCTGCGGCTGCGCTCAGCGACCAGGCTGCTCTGCTGCCGACCTGGCTGCTGGCACAGCCGCAGCTGCTGCAGCAAAGCCAGGGCCTGCCCCAGTACCAGGGCCCTTTGACTCTGCTGGCCGGGCCGCAGCGCCTGGAGACCGGCTGGCTCGAAGGCACGCCGGCCCTGCGCGACTACTTCGTGGCGCGTAGCGCCCAGGCTGGGCTGGTGTGGATTTACCGCGAACGCCTGGGCCATGCGAGACAAAAAAATACCAGCGCAGGCCTGCACCTGCGCTGGTATTTGCACGGGCTGTTTGCTTAGAAGCGCCAGCCCAGGCCCACACCCACCAGCAGCGGGTCGACCCGCAGGGTGCCCAGGCTGTTGCCGCCGGCGTTGACATTGGTGCTGATCAGGACTTTCTTCACGTCGAAGTTGAAGTACATATTGCCCGACAAGGGAACGTCCACACCGACTTGCAGCGCAGCGCCGTAGCTGGAGCTGTCAATCGACACACCGGGGACGGTGATGTCGTAGTTGGTGAACTTGGTGTAGTTGATGCCGGCGCCTACATAGGGCTTGAAGCCATTGAGGTTGGTGAAGTGGTACTGCAGCAGCAGGGTGGGGGGCAGCTGCGTGACGGTGCCAATCTTGCTGCCGTTGGATTTCAGGTCATGCTGCTGGGGCACCGTCAGAATCAATTCGGCGGCGATGTTGGGCGTGAAAAAGTAGCTGACATCCACTTCGGGCAGAACGATGTCATTCACGCTCAGGCCCAGCCCGGTGCTGTCGGTATTGGCGCTGGCGAGGCTGACCGCACGTGCGCGCACCAGCCACGGACCTTCCTTGGCCTGTGCGAATGCCTGGGTGCTGATCAGGCTGGTAGCCGCAATGGCCAATGCGCTAAGGACATGTTTTTTCATGGTGAATACCTTTATGTGGTTGTTAGGGAAATCCCTAATATGAATTTCACAACAGTTCCTCCAGCGGGTGTTTGCGGCAGGTCAAAGCGGCCGGAGACGAGGGCAGAAAACCCCCCTTACTTCCCTGCTGTGTGTAAACCAAAGGCCACAGCCCGCGTTAACAATTGACGCCGGGCAAATCCGTGCGCGGCGCTCCAAAAAAACCAAAAAAGGAAATTCCATGCCATCTCATCTCCGTGTCCTGACCCTCGCCCTGGCCTGCTGTGCGCAACCTCCGGCTTTGCCCAGAGTTCGTCTGCCAGCAAGCCCGGCACTGCGGCACCCATGGCCAAAGCTGACACAATGACCAAGACCGACACCATGGCCAAGCCTGCCATGGCCATGGCACCTGGTGGCGGCGCTGGCAAGGTCTGGGTCAACAGCGGCAGCAAGCACTTCCATTGCGAAGGCAGCAAGTTCTACGGCAAGACCAAAGAGGGCGAATACATGGGCGAAGCCGATGCCAAGGCCCGCGGTTACAAGGGCAAAGTCTGCAACAAATAAAGCGCACGTACAGCGGCCCGCAGCTGCAAAAAAAGGGGCGCCTGGCGCCCCTTTTTTTGTATCCGTTTCAGACCGTGAGCAGGACTTGGAGTTGGCGCTGCGCCAGCAGCGCCACCAGATCGGGCGCGCGCTGCGGGCGCCCATAGAGGTAGCCCTGGGCCTCGTCGCAACCATCGTTCTTGAGCAGCAGGGCCTGCTCTGGCGTCTCCACGCCTTCGGCAATCACGCGCAGCTCCAGCGCCCGGCCGAGCTGGATGATGGCGCGCACGATGGCCACATCGTCCTGGTCGTCGCAGATGTCGCGCACAAAGGTCATGTCGATCTTCAGCTTGTCGACATTGATTTTTTTCAGGTAGCTCAGGCTAGAGTAGCCGGTGCCAAAGTCGTCAATGGACAGGCGCACGCCCAGGTTTTTCAGGCGCTGGATGGTGACAAAGGCGGTGTCCATATCTTTCAATAAAACCGACTCTGTCAGCTCCAGCTCCAGCAGCTGCGCCGGGAACTGCGTTTGCTCCAGGATGCGGGCCACGGTTTCAAAGAAGTCACTGCGGTTGAATTGCAGGGCAGAAATATTCACGCCTACGGTCAGGTCCGCAATGCCGGCGTGCACCCAGGCCTGGCCTTGGCGCATGGCCTGCTCCAGCACCCATTCCCCCATGGGAATGATCAGGCCGCACTCCTCGGCCAGGGGGATGAAGGTGATGGGCGATATCACGCCCTGCACCGGGTGGTTCCAGCGCAGCAGGGCCTCCACGCCTATGATTTCGCCGCTGGCAAAGCTGACCTGTGGCTGGTAGTACAGCTCGAACTCCTGCGCGCTCAGCGCATGGCGCAGCTGCGCCTGCAGATCGGCGCGCGCAATGGCGTCGCGGTTCATCTGCTCGGTGAAGAACCGGTAGCTGTTTTTGCCGCTGGCCTTGGCCTCGTACATGGCGGCATCGGCATTGCCCAGCAGGGTGTCGAAATCCACACTGTCATCCGGAAACAATGAGACGCCGATGCTGGCGGACACGCCGATGGCGTGGCCTTCCAGGTGCACGGTTTCTGACAGGGTGCGCAAAATGTTGTGCGCCACCCGCGTGACCACTTCCAACTCCGGAACATCGGCCAGCATGATGATGAATTCGTCACCCCCTTGGCGGCAGATGGTGTCGGACTCGCGCACCTCGCACTGCAGTCGCTCCACCGTCTCGATCAGAAACTGGTCGCCGGTCTGGTGGCCCCAGTTGTCATTGATGTGCTTGAAGTTGTCCAGGTCAATGAACAGGATGGCAATGCGGCCGTGGCCGCGTTGCGCGGCCACGCGGGCCAGCGAAAAGCGGTCACGCAGCAGCACCCGGTTGGGCAGCCGGGTCAGGGCGTCGTGGTGGGCCAGAAACTCGATGCGGCTCTCGGCCTCCTTGCGCCCGCTGATGTCCGAGAAGATGGCCACAAAGTTGATGATC
Source organism: Rhodoferax sp. (assembly GCA_043758575.1). Taxonomy (GTDB): domain Bacteria; phylum Pseudomonadota; class Gammaproteobacteria; order Burkholderiales; family Burkholderiaceae_C; genus Allorhodoferax. Next base: position 1,823 of record JAYVNF010000021.1, on the reverse strand, counting down.
TGGCCGGCCGCATCGCGCAGCACGTTGATGCTGAACCAGTTGGGAATCACATCGCCATTCTTGCGCCGGTTCCACAGCTCGCCCTTCCAGTTGCCGCTGGAGAGCAGGGCCTCCCACAGCGTGGCAAAAAAATGCGCGTCATGCCGCCCGGAGGCCAGCATGCTGGGGGTGTTGCCCAGCGCCTCGCTCTCGGCGTAACCGGTGATGGCGCTGAAGGCCCGGTTCACCGTCAGGATGCGGTTGTGCTGGTCGGTAACCAGAATGCCTTCCTGGCTATTGTTGAACACCTCGGCGGCCAGGCGCAGGCGCTCCGAGACCACCTGCTCCAGATTGCGCGCGTGCTCGTGCTGCAGCGATTGGCGAAAGCGCCGCAGCAGGTCGTTGATGTCTTCGGTAAGGCGGCCCAGCTCGCTGTGTGCATGGTTCTCGGGCACACTGAGCATGTCGCCGCTGGCGGCGTCCATGCCGTGCAGGCGGTCGGAGATGGTCTTGACCGGCCGGATGATCTGGATGGTGAGCACCAGCCCGATCACCGCCACCGTGAACAGGGTGAGCAGCACCAGGATGAGGGCGGTGTAGCGCACCTCGGCGCCCACTACGGTGGCAATATGCGGCCAGTTGGGGGTGACCTCCATTTCGCCAATTTTTTCGTTCGGATCAAAGGGCGAGTAGAGCGGGCGCACCAACGGCGCCAAAGCCTGCTGGCGGTCTGTGGAGGGGACGTAGTCGCTGCGGCTGGCGCGCGCCAGCACTTGCTTGCCCGAGCGGATTTCCACGCGCATGACATCGCTGAGTTGGACCAAGGCATTGGCGGTTTCGCGTGCCAGCGTGGCATCGCGTGCAAAGCAAGCCACACCAGCCATGGTGGCGCTGGAGGCAACCGCCTCATGCAAGCGCTCCATGGCCTGCTGCTCAAAGCGCTTTTGGGTGAAATACAGGGTCACCAGGGCAAACAGCAGGGCCACCACGGCCGAGGCCATCACCACATTTTTCAGGGTTTTGACCAGCAGGCTGTTGCCCGGCGCCAGCTCGGTGCGCACAGGGTTTGGCGCCGGTTCAAGCGGGTGCAACATAGTGAAGCAGTGGGAGGCAGCGGCTGCGCCCGCTTAAGGCAGGCTCAGCACCACCTTGACGCGCGCGTCCAGCTGGCGGCGCTCCAGGTAGGCGATGGCGCCTTTGTGGCTGGCCACATAGGCCAGCGCATCCTGCACGCTGGCGGCCTGCAGGGGCGGCGAGGTGCTGCCGGCAAACACCAGGCGCGACCAGTAGGCGGCAATCTGGTCCAGGTCCTTGTTCACCAGCAGCTGGTAGAAGGCGGCCTTCTCGGGCAAGCCAAAAGGCAGGTCCACCGGGCTGGCGCTCACCCCGTTGGGCAGCTCGCGGCTATGGCCCAGGAAGATGTTGACCACCTGGGTTTTGCTGAGTTGCTCCACGCTGCTTTGGGCATTCACCACCACCACCAGCTCGGCATGCGCCAGGCCCGGGAGCAGGCAGGCCAGTGCCAGCAACAGGGCGCTGGCGAGCTGGCGCATCGCTTGTGCAAGCTGTTGAGGAAATAGGCGTGTGTATTCCATGGCTTAAAACACAAAGTCCAGGGCCAGGCTGAACACCGTGGTGTGACCATCCCAGCGGCTCTGGTCCACATGGTCGTAGAGCAGCAGGGAGGATGCGTCACCGTGCACAAAATCGAGCTGGGCTTTCAGGTCGAGGTTGCGCGCAAAATCCCAGCGCAGGCCGATGGTGCTGGTCTGCTGGTCCTGGTGGCTGGCCTTGAGCACGCCATCCACCACCGGATTGAGCGCGGCGCCGGCAAAGCCAGACAG
>JAYVNF010000020.1:0-2430 GCA_043758575.1 Rhodoferax sp. | reverse complement strand
ATGAGGGGTTGCTTCGTCACCGGCACCGACACCGAGGTCGGCAAGACCCGCATCAGCACCGCCCTGTTGTACTGGTGCGTGCAACAAGGCTGGCGCAGTGCCGGCTTCAAGCCCGTGGCCGCTGGCACAGAGTGCCTGGACGGCGCCTGGGTCAATGATGACGTGCGGGCCTTGCGCGATGCCAGCTCGGTGCGCGTGAGCGATGCCGAGGTTGGCCCCTACCAGTTCGAGGCCGCCTGCGCGCCGCATATCGCGGCCGCCCTGCAGGGGCGCCAGATTGAGCGCAGCACCATCCTGCAGGCAGCCCAGGCATTGGCTGCGCGCTCGGATGCGCTGGTGGTTGAAGGGGTGGGCGGCTTTTGCGTGCCGCTGGCGCCAGACTGGGACAGCGCCGATCTGGCCGTCGATTTGCAGCTGCCGGTCGTGCTGGTGGTGGGCCTGCGCCTGGGCTGCATCAACCATGCCCTGCTGACGGCACAGGTAGTGCGTGCGCGTGGCTTGCGTCTGGCCGGTTGGGTCGGCAATGCGGTAGCGCCCGACATGCCCTGGCGCGCTGAGAACATCACCACCTTGCAGCAGAAGCTGCTGGCCCACGGCGCACCCTGTCTGGGCCTCATACCCCATTTGGCCAAGCCCACTCCTGTGGCTGTGGCGTCCTTTCTGGACGCGGCGGCTTTGCATTCCCTTTTTGCAGGCACCACCAACGCCACTGCAAGTACACCCTGAAAGACACACTATGACTACCATCACCCTGGTTCCCGTTTCCTCTGTGCGCGCGCCCGCACCCCGCCCCCAGGCAAACGCAGCGCCACCAACCTGGCCCGTCGCCGAGGTGCAAGCCCTGTACGCCCTGCCGTTCTTGGACCTGCTCTTCCAGGCGCAGCAGGTCCACCGCGCCCACTTCGATGCCAATGAAGTGCAGCTCTCCACACTGCTGTCCATCAAGACCGGTGGCTGTGCCGAGGACTGTGGCTACTGCCCGCAAGCCGCCAGCGCCGACAGCGGCATTGAGGCCAGCAAACTGATGCCACTCCATGACGTGGTGGAAGCGGCGCAGGCCGCCAAAGACCAGGGCGCTACCCGCTTTTGCATGGGTGCGGCCTGGCGCAGCCCCAAGGAGCGCGACATGGAGCGCGTGACCGAGATTGTGCGCGAGGTGCGCGCCCTGGGGTTGGAGACCTGCATGACCCTGGGCATGCTGGAGGCCGAGCAGGCCCAGGCCCTCAAAGACGCCGGGCTGGACTACTACAACCACAACCTGGACAGTGCGCCCGACTTCTACGAAAAGATCATCACCACCCGCACCTACCAGGATCGGCTGGACACCCTGGGCCATGTGCGTGAGGCCGGCATCAACGTCTGTTGTGGCGGCATAGTGGGCATGGGTGAGAGCCGCTTGCAGCGCGCTGGCCTGATTGCGCAGCTGGCCAATTTGAATCCCTATCCCGAGTCGGTGCCCATCAACAACCTGGTGGCCGTGGCCGGCACCCCGCTGGCGCATGCGGAGCCACTGGATCCGTTTGAATTCGTGCGCACCATTGCCGTGGCGCGCATCACCATGCCGCGCACCATGGTGCGCCTGTCGGCCGGGCGCGAGCAGATGGACCAGGCCTTGCAGGCCCTGTGTTTTGCGGCCGGTGCCAATTCGATTTTTTACGGCGACAAGCTGCTCACCACCGGCAACCCACAGGCCGACAAAGACCGCCAGCTGTTCGAGCGTTTGGGCATCCGGGTGCAAGGGCAGCGGCCCGCGCCACTTGCCGCCGTCGGCACTGACGCAAACACAGCAGCCAGTTGATGAGCGCCGTTCTGGCCGAAGCCTTGAGCACCCCGCGCCTGCTGGATGCGGGCTTCCACAGCAATCCCTATCCGTACTACCAGGCGCTGCGCGAGGCCGGTCCCATCCATTGGAGCGAGGAGTTCTTTGGCGGCGCCTGGCTGTTGACCAACCACGTGGATGTGGAGCTGGTGCTGCGCGATCCACGCTTTTCGGCGCAGCGCACCGGCGCCTGGGTCAACGACCGCGCGGGCGTGCGCGGTGAACTCGCGGAGTTCCAGCGCCTGTTCGCGCGCGCCTTGCTATTTTTGGATGCGCCCGATCACCCCCGCATCCGGCGGGTCTTGCAAGCAGGGTTCAAGCCCGACGTGTTGCAGCGACTGCAACCCCAGATTGCACAGATCGTGACCCAGATGCTGGATGCCGTGCCTGAGGGCCGTGATTTCGACTTCATTGAAACGGTAGCCAGACCGCTGCCGGCCCGTGTGATAGCACTGCTGCTGGGCATAGAAGACCTGGAGCACGAGGAGTTTTTAAGCTGGTCGGAGGACCTGGCGGCCTTCATAGGCGCGGTGCAACCCACCCAAGGTCAGGCCCGCAGTGCACAGCGCAGTCTCTTGGCCATGGGACGCTATTTCGAGGCTGTGCTGGAG
>JAYVNF010000019.1:0-2443 GCA_043758575.1 Rhodoferax sp. | reverse complement strand
GTGCGTCCAGGCTCAGCGACAGCACCGAGCCCAGCGCCGCACTGCCCACGCCGGCGGCAAAGCCATCGCCTGCGGCCTGGGCCAGGTGGTGCACCCAGGGCAGGCCATGCGACAAAATGCCGCCGCCCACGAGAAACATGGCGGCCGTGCCCAGCACCGAGAGGGCCTTCATCAGCCAGGGCGCGGCATCCAGCAGCCACAGGCCTAGCTGCTGCTTCCAGCGGCTGCCACTGACAGGAAGGCGGCTCAGGTACAGGCCCAGATCGTCGATCTTCACAATGCCGGCCACCAGGCCATACACGCCCACCGTCATGACCAAGGCCACGCCGGCCAGCACTGCCAGTTGGGTCGGCCAGGCGCTGTTTTGCACCGTGCCCAGGGTGATGGCGATGATCTCTGCCGACAGCACGAAGTCGGTGCGTATGGCGCCGCGTATCTTGTCCTTCTCCAGCGCCACCAGGTCCACCGCCGGGTCCACCAAGGCCTGCATCAGTTCATCACCCAGATCGTCCGGATGGTCAGCCCGGTGCATCAGCGCGTGCGCCAGTTTTTCGAAACCCTCGAAGCACAGATAGGCACCACCCAGCATCAGCAACGGTGTGATGCTCCAAGGCAAGGTCAGGCTCAGCACCAGGGCGGCGGGTACCAGAATCGCCTTGTTCACCAAGGAGCCCTTGCCCACGGCCCAGACCACCGGCAGCTCGCGCTCGGCGGCCACACCGCTGACCTGATGGGCGTTGAGTGCCAGGTCGTCGCCCAGCACACCGGCCGTCTTTTGCGCCGCCACTTTGGTCAGCAGTGCCACGTCATCGAGCAAGGTGGCAATATCGTCTATCAGGGTAAAAAGGCTGCTGGCCATGGGAAAAATGCGCAAGGGCATGTTGGTGCAATGAGGGATGCAGGATAGCAAAGCGCCAATGTCCTTCCAGCGCGTGCGTGTGCCCGCGCTGGGCTGGGCGCACAACTTGCATACGGGGCGAATACCCTTTGCCCGTGGCGCCCGCGCTGTAGCACAATGCCCCCAAGCCCTACCACCATGCCCCAAGCCGCCCTCGCCAGTACCGCCCTCAAGCTGCCCACCGTGCTGGACGTGGAGGCCTCGGGCTTTGGGCGCAACAGCTACCCGATTGAAGTCGGCTTTGTGCTGCCCGATGGCCATACCTTTTGCACCCTGATACGTCCGCTGGAGCACTGGACCCACTGGGATGCGCAGGCCGCGCTCACCCACCACATTCCGCGCACGCTGCTGCAGGCACGCGGCCAAAGCGTGGCGGAAGTGGCGCACAAGCTCAATGTCGATTTGCGGGGCCAGACCGTGTACTCCGACGGCTGGGTCAATGACTACAGCTGGCTGGGCGCGCTCTATGACGCCGCCGACATGACGCCCACCTTCCGCCTGGAAAACCTGCGCGTGCTGCTGACCGAGGCCGAGGCCGAACAGTGGCACCGCACCAAGGCGGAAATTGGCGCCGAGCGCGGTGCCCAGCGGCACCGGGCCAGCGCCGATGCGCGGCTTCTGCAACTCACCTTTGCGCGGCTGCGCCACGCGGCAGCATGAGGTGTTGATTCTCGCGCCCATGGAGGGCTTGCTGGACTTCGTGCTGCGCGACATCCTCACCCGCGCCGGCGGCATAGACCGCTGCGTCTCCGAGTTCATACGCGTCACCAACACCGTGCTGCCGGCGCGCGTGTTCGAGCGCATCATGCCCGAACTCTTGAACGGTGGACGCACCTTTGCCGGTGTGCCGGTGCGCCCGCAGCTGCTGGGCTCGGACCCGTCCTGCCTGGCCGACAACGCGGCGGTGCTGGCCAGCCTGGGGCCGTTTGGTGTGGACCTGAATTTCGGCTGCCCGGCCAAGGTGGTGAACCGCCACGGCGGCGGCGCCGCCCTGCTGGAAGACCCGGAGCTGCTGCACCGCATTCTGCGTGCGGTGCGCAGCGCTGTGCCGGCGCACATGCCGGTGTCGGCCAAGATGCGCCTGGGCCTGCATGACGACAAGCGGGCCGAGGAATGTGCCCTGGCCTTGCAGGAGGGTGGTGCCGGTGAACTGGTGGTGCATGCCCGCACCAAGGCCGACGCCTACCGCCCGCCGGCCTACTGGGAGCGCATTGCCGACATCCGGGCGGTACTGCAGATTCCGGTGGTGGCCAACGGCGAAATCTGGAACCTGCAGGACGCGCAGCGCTGCCGCGCACTGTCGGGCTGCCAGGCCCTGATGCTGGGGCGTGGCATGGTCACCGACCCTGGGCTGGCCCTGGCGATTGCGGCGCAGGACCGCTTGCCACTGGGTTCGGGCGACGAGGCCCATGCCCTTGACGCACCAGTCATCGCCTGGCCCGTGCTGCTGCCCCTGGTGGCCGACTTCTGGCAACTGGTGCGCACCCGGCTGGACCGCAAAAAGCAGGCCGGGCGGCTCAAGCAGTGGTTGAATTTTCTACGCCA
>JAYVNF010000018.1:0-2445 GCA_043758575.1 Rhodoferax sp. | reverse complement strand
CACCGAGTGCAACAACGGCGTGCTGGTCTATGTGCTGCTGGCCGACCGCGCGGTGGAAATCGTGGCCGATCGTGGCATCCATGAACTCGTCGGTGCACCGGCCTGGCAGGGCATGTGCCAGAACATGGAAGACGCCTTCTTCATGAGCCACTACCGCGTCGGCGCGCTGCAGGGCATCAAGGCGGTGGCCGAGGCGCTGATGCTGCACTTTCCGCCACGCAACCGACGCAGCGACGAGCAACCCTTTCCCGCACTGCCCAGCGACTGAGCCGCCCGCCGCAACACTGCGCTGCGGGCTGCCCGCTGGGGGCTAATGGCCCAGCATGGCGCGCGGCTGCACCCAGGCATCAAACTGCGCCGCCGTGACAAAGCCCAGCTCCAGCGCCGCACTGCGCAGGCTGCTGCCTTCTATCTGCGCGCGCTTGGCAATCTGCGCCGCCCGGTCGTAGCCGATGTGCGGGCTCAGCGCCGTCACCAGCATCAGCGAGTGCTGCAAATAGTCTTCCAGGCGCAGCGCATCCGCACGCAGTCCGAGCACGCAGTGCTGGTGAAAGCTGTGCATGGCATCACCCAGCAGGCGCAGGCTGTCCAGCACATTCAGGGCAATCAGGGGCTTGTAGACATTGAGCTCAAACTGGCCCTGTGCAGCGGCCACGCCAATGGCCAGGTCATGGCCCATGACCTGCGCGCAGACCATGGTCAGGGCCTCGATCTGCGTTGGGTTGACCTTGCCCGGCATGATGGAGCTGCCCGCCTCGTTTTGCGGCAACAGCAGCTCGCCCAGGCCGGCGCGCGGGCCGCTGCCCATCAGGCGGATGTCGTTGGCAATCTTGTTCAGGGCAATCGCCAGCATGCGCAGGCTGGCGTGCAGGGCCACCAGCGCCTCGTGGCCGGCCATGGCGGCAAACAGGTTGTCGGCCTGGCGCAGCGGCAGGCCCAGGTGCTCGGCCAGCAGTGCGGCCACGCGCGCACCAAACGTCGGATGCGTATTCAGGCCGGTGCCCACGGCGGTGCCGCCCAGGGCCAGTGCGCCCAGCGGGCCCAGGGCGTGCTGCAGGCTGTCCCGGCACAGGGCCAGCTGCGCGGCATAGCCGCCAAACTCCTGGCCCAGGGTCACCGGCGTGGCGTCCTGCAGGTGGGTGCGGCCAATCTTGGCCAGGTCCTTGAACACCACAGCCTTCACCCGCAAGGCCTCGTGCAAGGCGTTCAGGGCCGGCAGCAGGTGCTGGTGCGCCTGCTGCAGGGCGGCGATGTGCATGGCGCTGGGAAACACATCGTTGGAGGACTGGCCCAGGTTCACATCGTCATTTGGATGCACCCCGGCTGCGGCCAGCGCGGCAATCACCTCGTTGACATTCATATTGCTTTGCGTGCCCGAGCCGGTCTGCCAGACCGACAGCGGAAACTCGCCGTCAAACTCGCCCAGGGCCACGCGCCGCGCGGCATCGGCAATGGCGAGTTCCTTGGCTGTGTCCAGCAGGCCGAGCTGGCCGTTCACGGTGGCCGCCGCCCATTTGATCAGGGCCAGGGCGTGGATGATTTCCAGCGGCATGCGCTGGCTGCCAATGGCAAAGAAATGCAGGCTGCGCGCCGTCTGCACACCCCACAGGGCATCCTGCGGCAGCTCTATCGAACCAAAGCTATCGGTCTCGGTACGCATCTTTTTCATGGCGTGGGTCCAGTCATGCGTCTTGCTGACGCTCCAGTTCTTCGGCTTGCTCGGGGTCGTCATGGCGCTCGCCAAAATCGGGCTTGGACGGTACCGGCACAGCGGGTGGGTTTGCAGGCGGTGTGGGCTTGGTGCCTTGTGATCCGTCAAGTCCCTGCTCGGTAGGTTTTGGCATGGTTCTATTGGTTCCTATTAAAGGTTGCCGGTCTGTTGCACAGCACACCCACACCACACCGACAGGGCCCTTTTTGCAGAAAACTTTGCAAGAACTGCGCAGCGTACGCTGACGCACCGAGTAAAACAAGTCCCTACGGCAAGCTGGTGTTTTCTTTAGGAGAGAACATCATGAGCAAGAAATTCAACATTACGGAAATCAAGGTGTTGCGCCGCGATGCGCGCAAGCACCTGGAGCAGGGCGCCGTCACCGCCGACTACGCAGCCTACCGCAGCGAAGTGCTCAAACAACTCAACCAGGCCCTGGCCACCGAGCTGGTGTGCATGCTGCGCTACCGGCGCCACTTTTTCATGGCACGTGGCATCCACGCGCGCGCCGTGGCCGCCGAGTTTCTGGCCCACTCCAATGAAGAGTTGGGACACGCCGATGCACTGGCCGCGCGCATTGTCCAGCTCGGCGGTGAGCCCGACTTTGCGCCGCAAAACCTGAGCCTGCGCAGCCATGCCGAATACCAGGCCGGCAGCACGCTAGCCGACATGCTGCGCGAGGACCTGGTGGCCGAACGCATTGCCATCCGCAGCTACCGCGAAACCATCCACTA
>JAYVNF010000017.1:0-7749 GCA_043758575.1 Rhodoferax sp. | reverse complement strand
CCCGCGCATCGACCACAAACACCACCACATCGGCCTCGGCCACGGCCTGGCGGGTTTGCTTGGCCATTTCCTTGTAGATACCGGTGAGGGCATCGGGCTCGAAGCCACCAGTATCAATCACGATGTATTCGTGTTTGCCCTGGGCTCCGTTGCCGTAGTGGCGGTCGCGCGTCAGGCCCGCATAGTCCGCGACAATGGCGTCGCGGGTCTTGGTCATGCGGTTAAAAAGGGTGGACTTGCCGACATTGGGTCGGCCCACCAGCGCGATAACGGGTTTCATGAATTCTTTAAAACGGCCTACTCAGGCCGGTACGCATAGACAGAACCGCGGCGACTCACCACCAGCAGGGTTTTGCCCGCCAGCACGGGTGCCACGAAAAGGCCGGAATCATCGGTCATGATCCGGTTCAAGGGCGCACCATCGGTCTTGGACAGCACATGCAGATTGCCAGCATCATCGCCAAAAATCAGGGAACGCCCGGCCACCAGCGGGGCCGTCAAAGAGCGGAAGCGGTAGCGTTCCAGCGCCCAGAGTTTTTCGCCTTCCTTGCGGCCCCAGGCCGTCAGCTTGCCGTCGCTCTCCGTGCCATAGACCGTGCTGGCATCGCCGCCCACACCGTTGCTGCCGTTGGCCGGTTTGCTCCAGGCGCTGCGCCCGGTACTGGCATCGACACAGGCCACGCCATACTGGAATGCGCGCACACAGAGTTGATCGCCTTCACGGCTGAAGCCCGACACCACATCCACCAGGCGCTCGACTTCATTGGTGCCGCGGGCGTTGACCACGGCCGTTTCCCAACGGGTCGCACCGGTCAGGGGATTCAGGCCAGCCAGCTTGCCACCCAAGCCCACCACCAGGGTGTCTGCAACCGCGGTGAGCAGCCCGGACTGGCCCAGCACCAGGGCGTCAGCGGTCTTTTGCTGCTGCCACAGGCGCTGGCCGCTGGCCGCATCAAAGGCACTGACGGTACGGTCGGTGGACAGGGTAAAAACGCGGCCGCCCGCGACCAGCGGCGCCGTCAAGGTCAGCACCTTGAGCTTTTGGCGCCAGGCCAGCTTGGCGCCATCCAGCACCAGCAGCTCGTTGCTGCGACCGACCACGGCGGTGTAATGGCCGTCGCTGCCGACGCCGGCACTCAGCGGTGTATCGAGCTTGGTGCGCCAGACATCGACACCAGTTTGGGTATCAATCGCGGCCACCGTTCCAGCGGCACTGGCGAAGTAGGCGCGGCCTTCGACAACATGCACATCCAGCGGGAAATCGACCGGGCCGATGGCGGCTGTCCAGACCGCACGTACCGCCAGTACCGATACGTTCTGGGCCAGAGGCTGCGGCTTGGGTCGGTCCGTGCCGGCACAGGCGGCCAACAGGGTTAGCAATACTGCAGAAAATAAGGTGCGCATGACCGGCTTGCTCCGAACCATTAATTCGCTCACTTGGCAGCCAGGGGATCCACGCCCAGGGTGTTGAGCTTGACCAGCACCAGGCGGCGGTAATCGCTGTGTTCGTCAAAGGCCTTGAAGGCTTTGAGGTACTGCTCCTTGGCTTCTGGCTTCTTGCCCTGCGCCAGCAGGATGTCACCGCGTCGGTCGGCCTGCAGGGCGGCAAATTCTTCGCCCATTCCGCTGTCCAGCACCTTGAGCGCCTCGTCGTAGGCCTTGGCGTCCATCAGCACACCGGCCAGGCGCAGGCGCGCAATCGCGGCGTAGCCGGCGTCGGCGGATTTTTCAGAGACCCAGGCCAAGGCCGCCTTGGCACCATCGGCTTTGCCCGCTTCGTACAGGGTCTTGGCCACCAGCAGACCAGCTTGCGGCGCGTAGGCAGTGGAGGCAAAGCGCGACTTCATGTCGTCAAAGGCGCGTTGCAGCTTGTCGGCGTCGCCTTCGCGGGCGACCTTCTCCACCTCGTCAAACATGGCGGCGGCCTGTGCGGCCTGGCTGCGCTGCCAGTACTGGTAGCCGTTCCAGGCCGCGTAGGCGCCCAGCACGACAATCAGAACCCAGGTGATGGCATTGCCGTATTGCTTCCAGAAATGCTTGATCTCATCGAGCTGTTCTTGTTCTTCGAGGTCTAAATGATTTGCCATGGGACTAAGGAGTTAAGCGTTGGATTGTAGGCTCTTGGCCCATTGGGCCGCCTCTGGCAAGGCCAGGGTCTGCTGGGCCACAGAGGCATCGCGCAGGGCCTTGACGGTGACTTGGCCTAGCGCCATTTCGTCGGCACCAAAAACCAGGGCGTAGCGCGCACCCGATGCGTCGGCGCGTTTGAACTGCGACTTCATGCTGGCCATGCCCTCGGGCCCGCTTGCGTGCATTAGCACCGAGGTGCCAGCCGCGCGCAGGGTTTGCAGACAAGCCATGACGGCAGGCAGCGAGGCCGCATCCGGCACGATGGCATAGGCGTCCACGGCTGGCGCCACTTCCAAAGCGCCCTGCTCTTTCAACAGCTCCAGCACCCGCTCAATGCCGATGGCCCAGCCCACTGCCGGCGTCGGTTTGCCGCCGACTTGTTCAAACAGATAGTCGTAACGCCCGCCGGCGCAGATGGTGCCTTGCGAGCCCAGGCGGGTGGTGACAAATTCAAATACCGTGAGGTTGTAGTAGTCCATGCCGCGCACCAGGCGCGGGTTGATGGTGTAGGCCACGCCATTGGCGTCCAGCACGTCGGCGACGCTTTGCAGATGGCGTTTGGAGGCTTCACCCAGAAAGTCCAGCAGGCGCGGTGCCGCTTCAATCACGCTCTGCATGGCCGGGTTCTTGCTGTCCAGCAGGCGCAAAGGGTTGAGGTGCAGGCGGCGCTTGGCTTCTTCGTCCAACACATCCAGGTGGGCTTCGAAGTGCTGGATCAAGGCGGCACGGTGCTGGTTGCGTTCCTCGGGCTGACCCAGGCTGTTGAGCTGCAGGGCCACGTCATCCAGGCCCAACTCTTGCCACAGAGCGTGGGCCATCAGAATCAGTTCGGCATCCACCTCGCCGCCGCTAAAGCCCAGGGCCTCGGCACCGATCTGGTGGAACTGGCGGTAGCGGCCGCGCTGCGGTCGCTCGTGGCGGAACATCGGGCCCATGTAGTACAGGCGCTTGCCGCCGTTGTAGAGCAGCGTGTGTTCAATCGCAGCACGCACCACGCCGGCGGTGTTTTCCGGGCGCAGGGTGAGCTGCTCGCCGTTGAGCCGGTCCTCGAACGAGTACATCTCTTTTTCGACAATGTCGGTGACCTCGCCCAGGCCGCGCACAAACAGGGCGGTGGGCTCGACGATGGGAGTGCGAAGGTTCTCGTAGGCAAAGCGCTGCATCAGCTTGCGCACCCGCTCTTCCAGTGCCTCCCAGCGCGCCGAGTCCGGCGGCAGGATGTCGTTCATGCCTTTGACGGCAACCAATTTTTCCACTTTGCGTGGCGCTGTTTTCTCGTTCATGCCTGCTGTCTATTTATGCGGTGGTGGTGACGGCGCCAAAGCGCTTTTGAATATAGTCTTCCACCACTGTCTGGAAATCGGAGGCGATGTTGTCGCCGCGAAGCGTCATGCGCTTTTCGCCGTCTATGAACACCGGTGCGGCCGGTGCCTCGCCGGTGCCAGGCAGGCTGATGCCAATGTCGGCATGCTTGCTCTCACCGGGGCCGTTGACGATGCAGCCCATGACGGCCACTTTCATGTATTCCACCCCGGGATAGCGTTCGCGCCAGACCGGCATCTGGGCCCGCAGAAAGTCGTCGATCTGCTGCGTCAGCTCTTGAAACGTGGTGCTGGTGGTGCGGCCGCAGCCCGGGCAGGCGGTGACGCTCGGTACAAAGGTGCGCAGGCCCAGGGACTGCAAAATCTCGGAAGCAATCACCACCTCCTGCGTGCGCGACTCGCCCGGTGCCGGTGTCAGCGAGACGCGGATGGTGTCGCCAATACCTTCTTGCAACAGCACAGCCAAAGCCGCTGCCGAGGCCACCGTGCCCTTGGTGCCCATGCCGGCTTCGGTCAGGCCCAGGTGCAGGGGATAGTTACAGCGCTGGCCCAGCTCGCGGTAGACCGCAATCAGGTCGCGCACGCCGCTGACCTTGCAGGACAGCATGATCTGGTGCGCCGGCAGGCCCATGCTTTCGGCCAGCCGGGCCGAGCCCAGGGCCGAGGCAATTAGCGCCTCGTACATCACTGGTTTGGCATCCCAGGGGGTGCTGCGGCGGCTGTTCTCGTCCATCATGGAGGCGAGCAACTCCTGGTCCAGGCTGCCCCAGTTGACGCCGATGCGAATCGCCTTGTTGTAGCGTACGGCGGCCTCGATCATCTGGCCGAACTGGCGGTCGTGCTTGTCGCCCTTGCCGACGTTACCGGGGTTGATGCGGTACTTGGAGAGGGCTTGCGCGCAGTCCGGGAAATCGGTGAGCAGGCGGTGGCCGTTGAAGTGAAAGTCGCCAATCAGGGGCACGTCCACACCCATGCGGTCCAGCTGCTCGCGGATATAGGGCACGGCCTGGGCCGCCTCGGGCGTGTTGACGGTGATGCGCACCAGCTCCGAGCCGGCCAACGCCAGCTCTTTGACCTGCAGCGCGGTTTCCACCGCCTGCTCGGTATCGGTATTGGTCATGGACTGCACCCGCACCGGGGCGCCCCCGCCCACGGTCACCACCCGGCTGCCCCAGACCACGCTGGACTGCAGGGAGGTACGCAGGCGCGGCAAGGCCAGTTCAATCGGCTTTTGTTCTTGCATCACTTCACCTCAAAACGGGCAACATTGTTCTGGTTCGCATCGTCGAGTTTGTAGGGCTGGCCGCGCAGCAGCACTTCGGTTGCTGCCACATTGCCCACCACCACCGAGAGCGGCGGCACACCAGGGGCCGCAGCGGTCTCACCGGCAGCCAGGGTTTTTTCAAACTGCACCACACCATGGCTGTCACTGACGCGCACCCAGGCGCGGGCGTTGGCTTTGAAGACCAGCACGCCGGTTGCTGCCGGGCTGGCCTCAGATGCCGCCGCCAATGTGGACACCGAGGCCACCACCGGCGCTGGGGCCGAAGCCGCCTTGGCCGCGGCGGGCGCTGCGACCAGTCCCGGCGCAGACGCGGCCACTTGGGCGGCCAGCGACGCCGGCGCCACAACCTCTGTAGCAGACGTGGCGGGCGCCGCCGTGTCGGCCACCGCCGGCGCAACGCCGAGTTTGACCTCCGTGGCAGACGTGGCCAGCACCGCCTCGGCCGCAGGGGGCTTGGCCATTTGCGCCAGGCCCAAGGTGCGGGCCTCGGGAAACAGCAGCACCGCCAACGCGGCCAGCAACAAAAGCGCCACCACCCACACCGTGGGCCTGGAGGCAAAAGCCGTCAGCGAGTTGCCGGTGAAAAAACTCGGTCCCCGCGCCGGCATGCTGACGCCGCGATCGGTTTTATCGAGCTTGGGCACGCTGGACTGCGGCAGCTTGGCCAGAATGGCCGTGGCATCAACCTTGAGCGTGCGGCACACACTGGCCGCCAAGGCGCGTATGAACACCGCATCCGGCAGCTCATCGTGGCGATCCGCCTCCAGCGCTTCGAGCTTTTTGACCGGCACCTTCATGGACACGGCCAGGGCCGCCACGTGCAAGCCCGTGGCCTCACGGGCGCGGCGCAGCAACATGCCTGCAGTGAGATTGGCAGACCCGGGTGCGGGGTTTGCGACAACAACCGTTTCATCACTCATTGAAAGCTCCACGCTCTAATGCCATTGCCTCGGCAGACTGCGCAAACCGCTTGCGCAACTGGGCCTCCAACTGCAGCTGCGCATCGCGGCTGCCCAGGCTGCGCTCGATCTTGATGCCCAACCACAGGGACTCCGCCGACGCCCGCTCGCTGTTGTTGATACGGCGCGCATAAAACTGCGCCCGCGCCAGCTCGCCGCGCTGAAACAACAGGGTGCTCAGGTTGTAGCCGGTGGAGGGGTTGCCCGCGTCGAGTTCGTAGGAGCGCATGAAGCTGGCTTCGGCCTCGGTCTTTTGCCCGTTGGCCAACTGGCAGCGGCCCTGCTCGGCCCAGGTCTTGGCGCGCTGGCCGTAGGCTGGATCGGCCAGGGCAGCAGCAAACTGCTTCATGGCCTCGTCCGGGCGCTTCATCTTACACAGGAGCACGCCGTAGTTGTGTTTCAGATCGGAGGAGCGCGGATTGATGGCCAGGGCTTTCTGGAAACTGCCCTCGGCCAGCCCCAGGTCGCCGGTCTGCAAATAAATCAGGCCACGCATGCCGTAAGGCTCGAACCAATTCGGGTCTATCAGAATCGCCTGCTTGATTTCGTCCAGCGCAAAATTGTATTTGGCGTCCTGGAAATACAGCACCGCCAGCTTCAGCCGGTTGGTGGCGCGCTTGCGCGCCTCGGGCTCGTCGGATTCGGTAAAACTCTCGGGCGTGGACGAGGCCGTAGTCCCGCCCGCCGCACAGCCGGCAAGCCCGCCTGCCAACAGCAGCGCAGCAAAAACGCCCGCCAATGCCAGCAGACCAGCTGCTCGCAACGAATGCACTTTATTCATGGTTCAAGCTCTGTGGGTCACTGACGGCTGCACCCGACACCGGGGTCAACATAATCGTGCGTTGCTTGGCAATGCGCTTGCCCACCGCCGTGCGGTCCTGCACATCGCCGGCCAACTGGCCGCAAGCGGCATCGATATCATCTCCGCGGGTCTTGCGCACCGTGGTGATGATGCCGGCATCGGATAGCAGCTTGGCAAAGGCCAGCACCGCCGCATGGCTGGAACGCTTCAGGCCCGAGGCCGGGAAGGGGTTGAAGGGAATCAGGTTGAACTTGCACCAGGTCTTGGCCGACTGTGCCTTCACCAGGCGCACCAGTTCCTCGGCATGGGTGGGCGTGTCGTTGACGCCGTCCAGCATGCAGTATTCAAAGGTGATGAAGTCGCGCGGCGCAAATTCCAGGTAGCGCTGGCAGGACTGCATCAATTCGGCCAGCGGGTACTTGCGGTTCAGTGGCACCAGGTTGTCACGCAGGGCGTCATTGGGCGCGTGCAGCGACACGGCCAGCGCCACCGGGCAATCCTGGCCCAGACGGTCCATCATGGGCACCACGCCCGATGTGGAGACGGTGACGCGGCGGCGCGACAGGCCGTAGCCATGGTCGTCCAGCATCACGCGCAGGCTTTGTGCCAGGGGCTGGTAGTTTTGCAAGGGCTCGCCCATGCCCATCATCACCACGTTGGAGATGACGCGCTCGGACACGTTCAGGTGTTTGCGCAGGAAATGTTCGGCAAACCAGAGTTGGCCGACAATTTCGGCAGCGGTGAGGTTGCGGCTAAAGCCCTGGTGACCGGTGGAGCAAAAGCGGCAGCCCACGGCGCAGCCGGCTTGGGAGGAGACGCACAGCGTGCCGCGGTCATCTTCGGGAATAAAAACGGTTTCGATGGCATTGCCACCGCCTACATCGAACAGCCACTTGATGGTGCCGTCGGAGGATATGTGCTGAGAGAGTACGGACGGTGCCTGGATGTGCGCAGAAGTCTTGAGCTTTTCGCGCAAGGACTTCGCCAGGTCACTCATGTCATCAAATTGGGCCGCGCCTTTTTGATGGATCCAGCGAAACAGCTGGGTGGCGCGAAAACGCTTCTCACCCAGCCGCTCGCAGAACGCGGCCAATCCCTCAAGATCGTAGTCGAGCAGGTTGGCCGTCATTGCATTGCTTAACGCGAGTAAACGTTCATGCCAGGGAAGAAGAATGCGATTTCATTCGCAGCCGTCTCCGCAGCGTCGGAACCGTGCACGGCGTTGGCATCGATGCTGTCAGCGAAGTCAGC
>JAYVNF010000016.1:0-2459 GCA_043758575.1 Rhodoferax sp. | reverse complement strand
CCTGCGCCGCCACCGCAATGCCGGTGAAGTTCACATGCGCCGTGATGTCTTTCAGGCCCACCGCCTCCAGCGGGTTGCCATCGGCCTGGTGGGCGCGGTGGCACATCACCGTGCCCATATGGCGCTGAGGGTGGTAGTACTCGGCCTCGGGAAAGCCGTAGTCCAGAAAGAACAGGGCGCCGTGCTGCAGCCGCGCGCCCAGGGTGCGCACAAAGGCCTCGGCCTGGGGGTGGATTTCGCTCAGGTAGTCGTGCGGCCCGTCGATCTCCAGCGGCAGCAGCAGGTCGGTGGGGCGGTCGGCCCAGGTCCAGGCGCCGTCCACCAGGGCCACGCCGCGCTCGCTCCAGGCGCCCTGGGTGCGCGCCAGCAGCTGCACCGGCATGGCGTCCAGCACCTCGTTGCCCAGCACCACGCCCTGCATCTGCGCCGGCAGGGCGTCGGCCCAGTGCACCACCTCCAGATGGTCGCAGAGGGTTTGGCGCTGGCGCGCCTTGAGGCTGTCGGACAGGTCCACGATGGTGTAGCGCTCCACGCGCTGGCCCATGGCCTTGAGGGCGGTGAGCAGCTGCAGGGCCAGGGCGCCGGTGCCGGCGCCAAATTCCCAGATCTCGAAGGTGGCGCTGGCCTGCAGCGCCTGTGCCACCTGCGCGGCCAGGGCGTAGCCAAACAGCGGCGTCATCTCGGGCGCGGTGACAAAGTCGCTGCCGGCGCCGTTGACGCTGCCATCCTTCGCGCGCGTGCCCTGGGGCAGGCTGCCAAACTTGGTCGAGCCGTTGGCGTAATAGCCCAGGCCCGGCGCGTACAGGGCCAGCTCCATGAAGCGCGCAAAGCCCAGCCAGCCACCGGCTTGCTGCAGCTCGGCGGCCATGTGCGTCTGCAGTGCCGCCAAAAGGCTTGCCGCCTCGGGGGTGTTGGGGGGGGTGGGTAAACTCGGAGCTGTCTTCATATCGCTGTTCTCATCTCGCGCTGGATTGTCCCTCAATGTCTTCCCCACTGTCCCCCACCCTGCCAAGCCCTGTTGTTCTGGTCACCGGCGCCGCCAAGCTGCTGGGGCGCGAGACCGCCCTGCTGCTGGCCGCCCAGGGCTGGCGCGTGGCCGTGCACTACCGCGATTCGGTGGAGGATGCGCGCCGCACCGTGGCCGATTGTTCGGCCCTCACGCCCGGTGCCCAGGCCATGCGCTCCAATCTGGGCAATGAGACGGCCGTGCGCAACCTGTTGCCGGCCGTGGTCGAGGCCTTTGGCCAGGTCGATGCGCTGGTGCACTGCGCCTCCACCTTCGAGCACGACACCGCCGCCAGCTTCAGCTTTGCCGCCATGGAAAAGCACATGCGCAGCAACGCCGGTGCGGCCATTGTGCTCAGCCAGGCTCTGCACACCCACATCAGCCAGCGCCGCAATCAGCAGCCCGAGGCCTGCGGCGTGGTGGTCAATCTGCTGGACCAGAAGCTGCGCAACCAGACCCCGGATTTTTTGTCCTACAGCCTGTCCAAGGCCGCGCTGGAGGTGGCCACCAGCATGCTGGCGCTGACCCTGCAGCCGCTGCTCAAGGTGGTGGGCGTGAGCAGCGCCAGTCAGGCCGCCCAGGCCCTCTGCCTGCGGCCCGCGGCCTTAGCCGCTGCAGCCACGCTCACGCCGCCCGGCGCCACCCCGGCCACCCAGCATGCTTAAGCGCGTACTCATCACCGGCGGCGCCCAGCGCCTGGGGGCGCTCCTGTGCCGCGCCTTTGCCCACGCCGGCTGGGAGGTCTGGTGCCACTACCAGCATTCGGCTGACACGGCGCAGGCCCTGGTGCACGAACTGCGCACGGCCGGCTTTGCCGCCTATGCCGTGCAAGCGGATCTGGCACAGCAGGCGCAGCGCGTGGCGCTGCTGCAGCAGATCAGCGCGCAGGGCGGCGCCCTGCAGTGCCTGGTCAACAACGCCTCGCTGTTTGAGGAAGACCGCGCTACGGAGCTGGATATGGAGCTGGTGCGCCGCCAGCTCGAAGTCAATCTGCTGGCGCCTTTGTCGCTCTCGGCCCTGATGGTCGAGTGCCTGCCGGTGGATGCGCCGGCAGGGGAGTGCAGCATCATCCATGTGCTGGACCAGAAGGTCTTCAACCTGAACCCGGATTACTTCAGCTACACCGTCTCCAAGCTGGCACTGGAGCGCAGCGTGGCCCTGCAGGCCCAGGCCCTGGCGCCGCGCCTGCGGGTGTGCGGCGTGGCGCCTGGCCTGATGTTCATCAGCGGGCCACAAACCCAGGACAACTTCGAGCGCTCGGGCAGGGTCAACTTGATGCAAACCGCGCTCGACCCGCAGCAGGTGACGCGCAGCGTGCTGTTCCTGGCCGAAAACCCTTGCATCACGGGGGTCACCTTGTGTGTCGACAATGGACAACACTTGGTCCCTTTGACGCGCGATGTGATGTACGCGCTTGCCGACAATGGAACTCCCGCAACATGACCTTTGACCC
>JAYVNF010000015.1:0-2465 GCA_043758575.1 Rhodoferax sp. | reverse complement strand
CACCCTGTTTGAGGCCTGGCTGCCAGCGCTCTGTGCCGAGCAGGCGCCCGACACAGCTTACTGGCCGTCGAGCGCCCATGGCGGTGCCTTTCCTCACCAGGGCCATGTGGGTACCACCTCTTACTACGGCGTCGGGGCATACCAACGTGGCCTGGACGACGCCCGCCGCTCCGGCCTCAAGTTCGCCAGCGAATGCCTGGCCTTTGCCAATATCCCGGAAGACTCGGCACTGCAACGCATGCCCACGGGCCTGGCCGTGCGCGTTCACCATCCGGCCTGGAAGGCGCGCAGCCCGCGCGATCTGGGTGCGGGCTGGGACTTTGATGATGTGCGTGACCACTACCTGGCCCAGGTTTTCGCCCTGGATCCGAACAAACTGCGGTACGCCGACCATGGCCGCTACCTGGTGCTGGGCCGTATGGCCAGTGGCGAAGCCATGGCCGCCGCATTTGCCGAGTGGCGCCGCCCTGGCTCGGTGTGTCGGGGCGCCTTGGTGCTGTTTTTGCGGGACCTGTGGGCTGGCGCCGGCTGGGGTCTGGTGGATGATGCCGGCGTACCCAAAGCCTGCTATTACTACCTCAAGCGCGTGCTGCAGCCCACGGCGGTGTTGCTCAGTGATGAGGGCGGCAACGGCCTGTTTGCCCATGTGCTCAACGAAGGCCCAACGGCCCAGGAGCTGGAGCTGGAGCTCAGCGCCTGGCGTGCGCCGGCGGTGCAGGTTGCCAGCGCCAAGCGAACCTTGTCTTTGCCGGCGCATGGAAGTTGCAGCCTGGCGGCGCAGGAGCTCTTTGAGCATTTCCTGGATTTGAATTTCGCCTACCGCTTTGGCCCCAGCCCCTGCGATGTGGTGGTGGCTACTCTGCGCGATGGCTGTGCCCAGGTCTGTGGACAGGCCTTTCATTTCCCCGTGGGCATGGCGCTACAAAGCCTGGGCGACCCAGGACTGCAGGCCAGTTGCCAGCGGTTGGATGCGCAGACGGTGCAGATCACCCTCAGCACCCTCAGCCTGGCCTTGGGCGTGCACTTCGACGTTGCGGGCTATGTGCCCGATGACGCCTATTTCCCCATGGCACCACTGTCCCAGGTGCAGGTGGTTTTGCGCTCTGCAGAACCCCGAACTTTTTTTGGAACTTTGCAGGCGGCCAACTCCTGGGGCACGGTTTCACTCAGCATTTCCCCATGAACTCTTTGATCTCTGCGGCTGCGGCGCAGCCCCTGTACTTTGGCACTGACGACGCGCGGCTGTTCGGCTGGCTGCATGCCGCGCAAGGTGTTGGCCGCGCCCCGATGGGGCTGCTGCTGTGCAATCCCTTTGGTTTTGAGACCCTGCATGCGCACCGCAGTCTGGCGGTGCTTGCCAGTGCCGCGGCAGAGGCGGGCATACCGGCCATGCGTTTTGACTACCTGGGTTGCGGCAACTCCAGTGGTGACGAGTACGAGCCTGAGCTGCTGGGCCAATGGGTGCAGTCGGTGCATCTGGCGGTCGATGAACTCAAACGCCGAACCGGTGTCACCCGGGTCTGCCTGCTTGGCTTACGGCTGGGGGCCCTGCTGGCAACACAGGCCGCCATGACGCGCAGCGACATTGCAGGACTGGTGGCCATCGCGCCGGTGCTGCAGGGGCGGCAGTTCGTGCGCGAAATGCGGGCGCTCGCGGCGACCGCCAGCCTGGAGCCGGTCGCCGGGCCCAATGGCGAAGCCCTGGTGGAAGCCGGTGGCTTCTTTCTCACGGCGGAGACGGCGCAGGCGCTCTCCAGCGTGGATGTGCGCGCCTTGCAGAAGCCGCCGGCCGCACGCGTGCTGATCGTGCCACGCGATGACATGCCGGCCTCCTCCAGCTGGGCCGACGCACTGGCGGCGCTGGGCGCCGAGGTTCGCAGCGAAGCCTGGAATGGATATGCCGCCATGATGGCCGACCCGCAGAAAACCCAGGTTCCGCATGACATGATTCGCAACATCGTCAGGGCATTGCTGTCCTGGTGCAGCGTGGAAGAGGCTGCGGCTGCGCTGGACGCGGCGGGTAGCATTGACGCGCTGGCCGCTGAACCTGTATCCGACCACGACTGCCACTACCAGGCGGGCCTGTTTCGGGAAACGGCGCTGCAAATCGAGGCCAACGGCACCCGCCTGTTTGGCATTCTGACGGTGCCCAGCGCGCAATCTGCGGCCGGCCCACAGGCGCGCACGGCAAGCCGTGCCGGGGTCCTTCTGGTCAACCAGGGCTGCGTACACCACATTGGCCCGAGTCGCATGTGGGTGACGCTGGCGCGCAAATGGGCCAGCCAGGGCCGGGTTGTCATGCGCGTAGACCTGTCCGGTATTGGTGGCAGTGCAGCTCGCCACGGCTTGGAGCCCAATCTGGCGTATTCGCCGGCGGCGCTGGACGACATAGGCGCAGCCCTGCACTACCTGCAAAGCCAGTGCGAAGGCGGTTGCCATCTGCTGGGCATGTGTTCCGGTGCCTA
>JAYVNF010000014.1:0-7770 GCA_043758575.1 Rhodoferax sp. | reverse complement strand
GCTACACGGCCTTTGTGCTGGCCAAGATGTCGCGTCTGCAGGGCGCCTCCGGCATCCACGTGGGCACCATGGGCTACGGCAAGATGGAAGGCGAAAACTCCGACAAGGGCATTGCCTACATGATCGAGCGCGATGAGTGCCAGGGGCCGGTGTATTTCCAGAAGTGGTATGGCATGAAGCCGACCACACCGATTATTTCGGGCGGCATGAATGCGCTGCGCCTGCCCGGCTTTTTTGAGAACCTGGGCCACGGCAATGTGATCAATACCTCGGGTGGTGGCGCCTATGGCCACATCGATTCACCCGCTGCCGGTGCGATTTCCTTGCGCCAGTCGTATGAGTGCTGGAAGTCGGGCTCGGACCCGATTGCCTATGCACGTGAGCACCAGGAGTTTGCGCGGGCCTTTGCTTCGTTTCCGGGGGATGCGGACAAGCTGTATCCGGGCTGGCGCGAGAAGCTGGGTGTGCACCGCTAAGGTTTGAGGCGCTCCAGGCCATGACACACCTTGCCGCCCCACCGCCCTACTACCAGGAGCAATCCAACGAAGTAGCGCTCTACACAGCAGCCTACGCAGCCAGACTGCCCGTCATGCTCAAGGGCCCCACCGGCTGTGGCAAATCGCGCTTTGTCGAATACATGGCCTGGAAGCTCAATAGGCCACTGATCACCGTGGCCTGCAACGAGGACATGACCGCGTCCGACCTGCTGGGCCGCTACCTGCTGGAGACCAACGGCACACGCTGGCTCGATGGCCCGCTGACCACCGCCGTGCGCAGCGGCGCCATTTGCTACCTGGATGAAATTGTCGAGGCGCGTCAGGACACCACCGTTGTCATCCACCCCTTGAGCGACCACCGACGCCAGTTGCCGCTGGACAAACGCGGCGAGCTGATCCAGGCGCACCCCGACTTTCAGCTGGTGATCTCCTACAACCCGGGCTACCAAAGCCTGATGAAGGACCTCAAACAATCCACTAAACAACGCTTTGTGGGTTTTGATTTTGACTATCCGCAGCCCGAACTGGAGGCCACCATCCTCATGACTGAGACCGGTGTGCAGGCCAGCATGGCAGCCAAGCTGGTGCAGTTGGCCGGCAGCGCCCGCAAACTCAAAGGCCATGGCCTGACCGAGGGCCTGTCGACGCGGCTGCTGGTGTATGCCGCCACCCTGATGCAAGGGGGAGTGGGCCCACGCGACGCCTGCCTGATGGCGCTGGTGCGGCCCATCACCGATGACGCCGACTTGGTGGCCACACTGACCCACGCCATTGACGCGGTGCTGGGGTGAACAGCGCCCTGCAACGCCTGGACAGCGGCTTCCCGCAGGCGGCGCAGGTGCTGCAGGCCTGCCTGCCGCAGGCACGCAAACTACTTTCATCGGAAGGAGTGGAGGCCTATCTGGATGCGGCACGCAGCTTAGGCAAACTGGGTCGCGGCGCCGAGCCGCAGCTGGTGTTTTTGCAGGCCTGGCCCGAGATCGCTTTTCACCTGGGTGAGGCCGCCCTGCCCTGCGTGCTGGCGGCCGTGCAGAGCATGACACGCTCGCCCAACGGCCGCGCCATTGCACCCTTGCTGCAGTCGCTGGCCGGTGTGGCGCCGCGCTTGGCTGTTATGTCAGATGTGCCTGCCGTTCGCCCTGCGCTCGGCGCACCGGCAGCGCCAGCACCCTCTGCCTTGCAAACCTGTCTGGACATCGTGCTGCACACCATGGAGCGCAGCAGCGGCTCCATTCATGGTGCACACAAGACCTACGCCAGCGCCTGCCTGCCGCCGCTCTTGCAGCACATGCCCTATGTGCTCAGCCAACTCTCGCTTGCCGGCTTGCAACGCTGGATCGATTTCGGCCTGCGCAACTATCCAGAGCACCCCGAGCGCCTGCAGGCCTATTTCAGCCTGCAGTCAGCCGATAGTCGAGCTGTCCTGCAGGGCGAGCGCCAGGGCACACTGCTGCAGGACCATATGCGAGCGCTGGAGCTGTATTTGCGTTGTCTGTGGCAGCCGGCTGAGCAGCTGGTTCCTTTTAGTGCCGTACCAACCCCCAGCGCAGACGTCGGTGCAATTGACGGTGGCATGGGGATGGGCAGTGTTTGCACCAGCCCCTACTTCAACAGCGAAGGCATGCGCCTGCCCGATGTATACGACGCCCAAGGCCCCATCAGCGGCCTGGACCGCTACCGCGCCGCCCTCGCCCACATGGCCGCACACCGGCGCTGGAGCAGCCCTTTGTTTGCCGACAACTGGAGCCCGCTGCAGCGCCTGGCCGTGGAGTTTTTTGAAGACGCGCGGGTGGACCTCTTGGCCATGCGCCTGTACCCGGGCCTGCGCCGCATTTTTTGCGCCCTGCACGCCACGCCCAGCGAGGGCGCCTGTGACCCTTCTCTTCAATCCTGCCAGCGCCACCGTCTGGCGATGCTGTCACGCGCCTTGCTGGACCCGGCGCACGCTTACACCGATGCGCCGCTGCTGCAGTTTGCCCAACGCTTTGCCGACACCGTGGCGCAAGGCGAGTCCAGCACGGCGGCCATGGCCAGCCTGGCAATTGCCTATGTGGCCAAGACGCGGCTGCAAAGCGACCAGCTGCCCAACACCTTTTTCACCGACACCGAAATCAGCTACCGCGATGACAACCGCCATCTGTGGAAGTTCCATGAACGCAGCGATGACGAGGAGATGTTTGATGCAGCTCCTGTTGCGCGCAGCACGCCGGAAGCACAGGGCCTGCCGCCGCGCCTGTACCCGGAGTGGGACTACTCCAGCCAGAGCTACCGGCCGGACTGGGTCAGCCTGTACGAGCGCCTGCACCCCGCGGGCGATGGCGCGCACATCGACCAGTTGCTGGAGAAGCACAGCGCCTTGGCCAAGCGGCTCAAGCGCCTGCTCGATAGCCTCAAGCCGCAGGACCGCATGCGCCTGCGCCACCAGGAAGAAGGCAGCGAGCTGGACCTGGACGCCGCCTGCCAGGCCCTGATCGATCTGCGCTGCGGCCTGCAGCCCGACACGCGCGTGCAGCAAAGCAGCCAGAGCAATGGCCGCAGCATTGCGGTGATGCTGGTGCTGGACCTGTCGGAGTCGCTCAACGCACGTGCCGTCGGCTCGCAGCACAGCGTGCTGGAGCTCAGCCAGGAGGCGGTTTCGCTCTTGGCCTGGGCAATAGACCAGCTGGGCGACCCGCTGGCGATTGCCGGCTTTCATTCGAACACGCGCCACGAGGTGCGCTACCTGCACATCAAAGGTTTTGAAGAGCGCTGGGGCGATGGCGTGAAGAACCGGCTGGCCGCCCTGCAGGCCGGCTACTCCACACGCATGGGCGCGGCCCTGCGCCACGCCGCCCACTACCTGGGTGCGCAGACCGCCGACAAGAAGCTGATGCTGGTGCTCACCGATGGCCAACCGGCCGATGTGGATTGCAGTGATGCGCGGCTGCTGATTGACGATGCGCGCCAGTCGGTGCGCGAACTGGAGCAACAAGGTATCTTCAGCTACTGCATCAACCTGGACGCCCAGGCCGATGCCTATGTGGCCGACATCTTCGGCCACCACTACACGGTGATTGACCACGTGGAGCGTCTGCCCGAGCAGCTGCCGCAACTCTTTATGGCTCTGACACGCTAAAGCACACGCAGCAGCAGAGGCAGAACGCTGCCTCTGCCCGCACCTCAGTATTTCAACGCCGTCGATTTACCCCAGAACACGCGGTAAGAAAACACCGTGTAGCCAATGATCACCGGCAGCACCACCGCTGCGCCATAGAACATGACCTGCAACGCCTCCACCGAGCTGGCGGCCTGCCAGATGCTGATGCGGTCTATCACCAGCCAGGGGAACAGGCTGTAGGCCAGGCCGTAAAACGACAGCAGAAAAATGCCGAGGGTGCCGGCAAAGGGCACGGCGATGCCGTACGGGTTGCCCTGCTGCAGGCGCAGCGGCAGACGTTGCAGGCTGCGTGCGATGAGCACAAACAGCACCAGCGTGAACAGCGGAATCGGCAGCAGCACCGCGATGTGCGAGAGGGTGAACCATTTCTCAAAAATCCGCGCACTCACCAGCGGCGTGGCCGCCGAAATGGCCGCAATGCCCAGGGCCGTCAGCCCTAAGCTGGCGCGGGCCCAGGCCACGGCGCTGCGCTGCAGGGCGCCCTCGGTCTTCATGATCAACCAGCCCGCACCCAGCAGGCAGTAGGCCGCCAGCAGGCACAGGCCTATAAGCGCATTGAACAGGTAGCTCCAGACGTCGTCCCTGAAACCAGTGATCAGGCTGCCCAACATATAACCCTGCGACCAGCCGGCCAAGAGCGAGCCAGCGCTGAAGGTGCGGTCCCACAAGGCCTTGTGTTCGGCATGCGCCTTGACCCGGAAGTCAAAGGCCACGCCGCGCAGGGTCAGGCCCAGCAGCATGGCTGCCACCGGCAGATAGAGGGCGCCCAGAATCACGCCGTGCGCCATGGGGAAGGCTACCAGCAGAATGCCCACGCCCAGCACCAGCCAGGTTTCGTTGGCGTCCCAGAACGGACCTATGCTTGCCACCATGCTGTCCTTGTCGGCATCATTGGCGGCACGCCCCAGCAAGATGCCCACGCCCAGGTCATAGCCGTCCAGAATCACATAGGCCAGCATGGCCAGTGCCATCACCAGGGCGAAGACCAGGGGCAGCCAGCCGGCCGGGCTGCTCAGCTCGGGCATCACAAAAGTGTCAAGCATAGTGCGCTCCGGCCAGGGTCTGGTGTTCGTCCACGCTGCCCAGAGGGGCGGATGGTGGCAGGGGCCGCGCCGCTTTGCGCGCCATGTAAAAAAGCACCTGGATGTAGGACAGCAGCAAGAAGCCATACAGGCTCAGGTACAGCGCCAGCGTCAGCGCCACGTTGCGGGCCGGTACCTGGGAAGCGGCCTGGGCGGCGGTCAGCACGCCATACACCAGCCAGGGCTGACGCCCGATTTCGGTTACATACCAGCCAGCCAACAAAGCGATCCAGCCAGCAAAGGTCATGGCCACCAGCACCCGCGCAAGCCACGCCGGCAAGACCGGCACTGGCGACGCTGCGGCGGATGCGCTTGATGCTCCTGCTACAGCCTGCGCTGGCCGTGCGGCCCGTTTGAGCGTCCACGCCGCCAACCAGCTCACCGCCAGCATCAACAGGCCAGTGCCCACCATCACGCGAAAGGCCCAGAACACCGGGGCCACCGGCGGGTGCTTGTCGCCAAAGGCGTCTATGCCCTGCACCACGCCGTCCGCACTGTGCGTAAGGTAGAGCGAGGCCAGCTTGGGGATGGCCACCTCAAAACGGTTGCTGTGCGTGCTGCTGTCGGGCAGGGCAAACAGCACGGCGGGCGCGCCGGCCTGGGTCTGCCAGATACCTTCCATGGCGGCGATCTTGGCGGGCTGGTGGTGCAGGGTGTTGAGGCCATGCAAATCACCCACAACGATTTGCAGCGGTATCAGCACTGCGGCCAGGTAGACACCGGCCTTCAGGCTGGCCAGCACATCGGCACCCCGGTCCTGGCGCAGCCAACGGTAGGCACTCACGCCAGCCAGCAAGAAGCCCACGGTCAGGCCCGAGGCCAGCAGCATGTGGGTAAAGCGGTAGGGGAAGGAGGGGTTGAAGATCACCTGCATCCAGCTGGTCACATGGGCCTGGCCGTCCACCATCACAAAGCCCGCTGGCGTGTGCATCCAGGAGTTGAGCGCCAGGATCCAGAAGGCCGAGGCGGTGGTGCCCACCGCCACCAGCAGCGTGGCCAGGGTGTGCACGCCTTCGCTGACGCGCCCGCGGCCAAACAGCATGATGCCCAGCATGGTGGCCTCCATGAAGAAGGCCGTCAGCACCTCATACGCCAACAGTGGCCCGGCCACATTGCCCACCGTTGTCATGAAGCCCGGCCAGTTGGTGCCGAACTGGAAACTCATGGTGATGCCGCTGACCACGCCCAGGGCAAAGGTCAGCGCAAACACCTTGACCCAGAACTGGTAGGCCGCCATCCAGTGCGGCTTGCCAGTGGCGATGAAGCGGGTCTTGAAGAACAGCAGCATCCAGCCCATGGAAATGCTGATGGTCGGGAACAGGATATGAAACGTCATATTGGCCGCAAACTGGATGCGCGCCAGCACGACCGGGTCGAGTGCGAGGGTGCTGAACATGGTGCGTACCCGCTTACTTCTTGCGGGCAGCGGGCGCGCTGGCCTCGGGTGCCAGGCCCATGGCCTGCTTGACCTTGTCCTTCATGCCCAACAATTTTTGTACCTTGGAGCCCAGCTTCATCAGGCTGGCCAGGGTCTCGGAATCCATTTTTTGCACCTCGTCCAGCCAGTCCGTCATCAGCTCGATGAAGCCGTGCATCTGGCGCATGCGCTCCTGCGCGTGGATGTCATCGGCGCTGCTGGGCTGCTCCATCAGCGCGTCGCGCAGCATGGACAGTGTGGGGTCGATCTCGCGCTTGCGGCGCTCGATCGCCAGCGTGCGAAAAATCGCCCACACATCTTCCAGCGCCGAAAAGTATTCGCGCCTGTCATTGGGCTGGTGCAAGAGCCGCACCAGGCCCCAGGACTGCAACTCCTTCAAGCCCATGCTGACGTTGGAGCGCGAGAAGTTCAGCGCCTCCCCCACCTGGTCAGCATTGAGCGGCTCGGCGCACACGTACAGCAGGGCGTAAATTTGGCCCACGGTGCGGTTGATGCCCCAGCGGCTGCCCATCTCGCCGAAATGCAGGACGAACTTTTGGGTGAGGGGTGGCAGGTTCATGGTTTTCTTTTCTTTCTGAATTTTCAGTATTTTCTGAAAATTCAGAAATCCAGGGGCTGGTCGCTTGTATTCTTGACCTTGCTCAAGGGATATGCGGGCTGGCTTGGGGGTTGCCGCCCGCCCTCTACACCGAAGCCAAACTTCCACACCCCTATGACCTGCAACTGAAGGCAGCTCATGAGCGCAACGCATTCACGGCCACCCTGCAAAAATTCCAGTCTTTCAGGTGCCGATTGACTATGCCCAGGGTGGCGACTACCACCTCGACGTGGGCCGGGCCTTGGCACGCTACGAGCGTCTCGATACGTGCTTGCAATCAAACCAGCTTCAACATCACGCGCATGTTTTCGATGCGCACGGTGTAGGTCTTGATGCCTTCGGTCAGCGGCGCGCACAGAGCGGCTCCGGTGCACACATCAAACCGGCCCTGGTGCAAAGGGCATTCGATTTCGCGCCCCTCCAGAAAGCCATCGCTCAAGCGCGCATGGCCATGGGTGCAGACGTTGTCGGTGGCAAAAACTTCGCCATCCACTTCGTACAGGGCAATGTCCCGTCCCTCCACTTGCACACCCACCACATCGCCCTCGGGCACATCGGCCCGTGCGGCGGCATCGATCCAGTTCTCAGACATGGCGTTCCTTAGATGGGGTAGATGATGGAGTTGGCGATCATTTCGCTGTCGTACACGCACAGGCGTGACTGGAACTTCAGTCCTTCCGGTGTGCGCACGATGACGTCGTGGTAATAGCCGACATTGAAGACGGTGGAGTCACCGTCGTACTTGGTGCGGATCACGGTGTAGTTGGCTTCCGACGTGATGCGTTCACCGTAGATGCCGCGCTCCACCGACACCACACGCGGCGTGCCCACGATGTGGCGCTGGTAATAGGGGTCGTGGTACATGGTTTCCTTGACGCCGTAGACGCGGTCGCGAATCATGTTCTTGCTCTCCAGTGCCAACAGGCACAGCGGCAGGCCCTGGTCAAAGTTCTCGCGCGGCTGCAGGCGGTAGGTGCCCTCTTCCACAAAAAAGTCAG
>JAYVNF010000013.1:0-7820 GCA_043758575.1 Rhodoferax sp. | reverse complement strand
AGCCCTGCAGGCTGGCCTGGATGTGATCTGCGACAAGCCCATGACCAACACCCTGGACGAGGCGCAGGCCCTGCTCCAGCGCGTCAAGGACAGCGGTCTGGTGTACTGCCTGACCCACAACTACACCGGCTACCCCATGGTGCGCCAGGCCCGTGCCATGGTGGCAGCCGGCGACCTGGGCGATATCCGCTTGGTGCAGGTGGAATATGTGCAGGGTGGGCGCTCCCAGCCCGGCGTGTCACGCTCGCCTTGGAAGGACGACGCGGCGCGCGGCGGCCCCTCCCTGGTCATGGGCGATATAGGCACGCATGCCCACAACCTGCTGCGCTTTATCACCGGGCTGGAAGTGGCCCAGGTGGCGGCCGAAGTCGGCACCGTGGTGCCCACCCGCCTCACCCATGACTATGCAGGCGCCATGCTGCGCATGGCCAATGGCGCACGCGGTAGCTTCTGGGTCACTCAGGCGGCCGCCGGTGTGGAAAACGGGCTGCGCATCCGCGTCAGCGGTGCCCTGGGTACGCTGGAGTGGCAGCAGGAAATTCCGCAGCTGCTGAGCTTCAAGCCCCATGGCGCCCCGGCCCAGCTGCGCACACCCAATGGTCCTGGCACCCTGCCCCTGTCGGCGCACTCCTCGCGCATTGTGGCCGGCCATCCGGAAGGTTTTCATGAAGGCTTTGCGAATATCTATTCCGATGCGGCCCAGGCGATTGCAGCGCGGCGTGCCGGCGTGGCCGCCGAGCCCCTGGCCCTGCACTTCCCGAATGCGACGGACGGCCTGTTGGGTCTGCAGTTTGTCGACGCGGTGATCCGCTCCAACGCCCGCGACGGGGCCTGGACGGACGTCTAAGCTTCGCCCAAGGCCGCTGTTGCGGCTGGGTACAAGCTAGCGGTGCACAGCCATCGCTAGCCTGCTCTCGCTCCTTGTTTACTTACCCCAGCGCAGCACCAACGGATCAAGCCGCTTGGCGGTTTCCATCAGGCCGGCGCGCGTGTCGGGGTGCATGGAGGGCAGCGGGTGGCGAGGTGCTTCGCAGGCAATCACGCCGCCTTCCTTCATCAGCGCCTTGGCCGCCAGCAGGCCGCACTGGCGGTTCTCGTAGTTGATCAGCGGCAGCCACTCCTGGTAGGCCTGGGCTGCTTCCTCGCGCCGACCTGCGGCATAGGCGTCTACGATTTTGCGGATGCCGTCCGGAAAGCCGCCGCCTGTCATGGCGCCGGTGGCACCAACGTCCAGATCGGGCATGAGGGTGATGGCCTCTTCGCCGTCCCAGGGGCCTTCGATGGCGTCACCGCCCAGGCGAATCAGCTCGCGCAGCTTGGAGGCGGCAGCGGCGGTCTCGATCTTGAAGTAGGACACCTGCGCAATCTCCTGCGCCATGCGCGCCAGAAACGCGGCTGACAACACCGTACCGCTGGCCGGTGCGTCTTGGATCATGATGGGGATGTCGATGGCGTCCGACACGGCCTGGTAGAAACCGTGGATTTGCGGCTCGGGCACGCGGAAGGTGGCGCCGTGATAAGGCGGCATCACCATCACCATGGCCGCACCCTGGTCCTGGGCCTGGCGGCTGCGCTCGGCACAGACCTTGGAGCTGAAATGGGTGGTGGTGACGATCACCGGCACCCGGCCCGCCACATGCTCCAGCATGGTCTGGGTCAGGACCTCGCGCTCGGCGTCTGACAGTACAAACTGTTCGGAGAAATTGGCCAGGATGCACAGGCCGTTGGAGCCCGCGTCGATCATGAAATCCACGCAGCGCTTCTGGCTTTCCAGGTCGAGCGCGCCGTTTTCAAAAAAGGTGGTGGGGACCACCGGGAACACGCCCCGGTAGCGTGGTGTCGCGCGTGTTGGCATGGCGTTAGGGCTCGTAGTTGGTGGTAGCGGAGGTGCTGCTATTGCAGCGCTTGTGGGGGCCGGCTCACGGCCCCTCACATGCCCGTGTAAGCGGTCTTCACCGTGGTGAAAAATTCCTGCGCGTAGCGGCCTTGCTCGCGCGGGCCAAAGCTGGAGCCCTTGCGTCCGCCAAAGGGCACGTGGTAGTCCACTCCGGCGGTGGGCAGGTTGACCATCACCATGCCGGCTTGCGAATGGCGCTTGAAGTGGGTGGCGTATTTCAGGCTGCTGGTGGCAATGCCGGCGGACAGGCCAAAGGGCGTGTTGTTGGCTTCAAACAGGGCGGCTTCATAGTCTTTCACGCGAATGATGCTGGCTACTGGGCCGAACACCTCTTCGCGGTTGATGCGCATGGCCGCGGTGGTGTCGGTGATGAGGGCCGGCTGCATGTAAAAACCTTCGGTGGCACGCGCCAGGCGCTCGCCGCCAGCGACCAGTTGGCCGCCTTCGCTTTGGGCAATTTGCACAAAGCCCAGGTCCTGCTCCAGCTGTGCAGCAGATGCGACGGGGCCAATATCGATACCCGCCTCCAGTGCATCGCCGATTTTCAGCGTGGCCATACGGGCCTGCATGCCCGCCACAAACTGCGGGTAAATGCCGTCGGTCACGATGAGGCGACTGGACGCCGTGCAGCGCTGGCCGGTGGAGAAAAACGCGCTTTGCACGCTGAGCTCCACGGCTTGTGCCAGGTTGGCGTCGTCCAGAATCACTTGCGGGTTCTTGCCGCCCATTTCCAGCTGGAATTTTTTCAGGCTGCTGGCGCACTGCAGGGCAATGCGGTTGCCCACGCCCTGCGAGCCGGTGAAGCTGATGGCGTCTATGCCGGGGTGGTTCACCAGCGGGTCGCCAATCACGCTACCGCGCCCCATGACCAGGTTAAACACACCGGCCGGAATGCCGCTGCGGCTGATGATCTCGGCCAGGGCCCAGGCGCAGCCCGGCACCAGATCGGCAGGCTTGAAGACCACGCAATTGCCATAGGCCAGGGCCGGCGCAATTTTCCAGGCTGGAATGGCAATGGGGAAATTCCAGGGGGTGATGATGCCCACCACGCCCACCGGTTCGCGCGTGATTTCCACGCCAATGCCAGGACGCACCGAGGGCACGATCTCGCCCGCCAGGCGCAAACATTCGCCGGCAAAAAACTTGAAGATGTTGCCGGCACGCGCAGCCTCGCCAATGCCCTCGGGCCGGGTCTTGCCCTCTTCGCGCGCCAGCAGGGCGCCCAGCTCTTCGCGGCGCGCCAGGATTTCCGTGCCTATCTTGTCCAGGGCATCGGCACGGGCCTGTATGCCCGAGACTGACCAGGCGCCAAAGGCCGCGCGGGCAGCAAGCACAGCCGTATCCAGCTGCGCGGCGCTGGCCTGGGTATATAGGCCCTGCACGTCGGCGGTGTTGGACGGGTTGATGTTGGGTGCGTAGGCGCTGCCCGCCACCCATTCGCCGTTGATCAGGTTGTTATGTTCTTGGGTCATTCAATGCTTTGTGAAAATCAATACAGCGGGTCAATGCGAATCGCGTGGAATGCCGGCGCCGCTGCCGCCCACCAGAAAGTCCAGGTCGGCGCCCAAGTGCGCCTGCTGCACGGTTTCCACGTATAACTTCTGGTAGCCGCGCTTGGGTGCCTCGGGGGCGACCCAGAGCTTGCGGCGCTCGGCCAGCACCTCGTCGCTGACCTCCAGGTGCAGGCGACGGCCCGCCACATCGAGTTCGATCATGTCGCCGTTTTGCACCAGGGCCAGCGTGCCACCGGCGGCCGCCTCGGGCGAGGTGTGCAGCACCACGGTGCCATAGGCGGTGCCGCTCATGCGGCCGTCGCTGATGCGCACCATGTCGGTAATGCCTTTTTTCAGCACCTTGGGTGGCAGTGGCATATTGCCCACTTCGGCCATGCCGGGGTAACCGCGCGGGCCGCAGTTTTTCAGCACCATGACGCAGTTTTCATCGACATCCAGGTCGTCGCGGTCTATGCGCGCGTGCAGGTCTTCGATGTTCTCGAAGACGACAGCGCGGCCGCGGTGCTGCATTAAATGGGCGGAGGCCGCGGAAGGTTTGATCACCGCGCCATTGGGTGCCAGGTTGCCGCGCAGCACGGCAATGCCGGCGTCTTTCATGAACGGTTCGTCCGGGGTCTTGATGACCTCGCGGTTGTAGCAGGGTGCATTGGCAATGTTCTCGCCCACGGTCTTGCCGTTGGCGGTGAGGTTGCCCAGGTGCAGCAGGTTCTGGATTTCGCGCTGCACGGCGGGCAGGCCACCGGCGTAGTAGAAATCTTCCATTAGGAATTTGCCCGAGGGCTGCAGGTTCAGCAGGCAGGGAACTTGTGCGCCCAGCTTGTCCCAGTCTTCCAGATTCAGTTTGATGCCCATGCGTCCGGCAATCGCAATCAGGTGGATCACCGCATTGGTGGAGCCGCCAATCGCGGCATTGGTGCGAATGGCATTCTCGAACGCCTCGCGGGTCAGGATCTGGGACATCTTGATGTCCTGCTCCACCATCTCCACAATCCGGCGTCCGCTCATTTGCGCCAGGCGGTTGCGCCGGGTGTCGGCCGCGGGAATGGCGGCGTTTTCGGGCAGGCTCATGCCCAGAGCTTCGACCATGCTGGCCATGGTGCTGGCAGTGCCCATGGTCATGCAGCTGCCCTTGGAGCGGTGCATATCGGACTCGGCGGCGGTGAAGTCGGCCTGGCTCATCTCGCCGGCACGCACCATCTCTGACATCTGCCACACTCCGGTGCCCGAGCCAATGTCCTTGCCACGGAACTTGCCGTTGAGCATGGGGCCGCCGGAGATGCCAATCGTGGGCAGGTCGCAGCTGGCCGCACCCATCAGGAGCGAGGGCGTGGTCTTGTCGCAACCCATCAAGAGCACCACGCCGTCGATCGGGTTCCCGCGAATGCTTTCTTCCACATCCATGCTGGCCAGGTTGCGAAACAGCATGGCAGTGGGGCGCAGCTGGGTTTCGCCCAGCGACATCACCGGGAATTCGAGTGGGAAGCCGCCGGCCTCGTAGACGCCGCGTTTGACGAACTCTGCCAGCTCGCGGAAGTGACCGTTGCAGGGCGTGAGTTCGCTCCAGGTGTTGCAAATGCCGATGACCGGGCGGCCATCGAGCTCGTCGTGCGGATAGCCCTGGTTCTTGAGCCAGCTGCGGTGTACAAAGCCGTCCTTGTCGTTGCGGCCGAACCAGGCCTGGCTACGGCGGAAGGGGTATTTCTTGGATTCCATGGTGTCGTCCTCGTGAATGTTTTTTGCGCTGCCACATGCCAGTGGCTCTTGACAAAACGCATCCTAGCAAGGCACATTGATAAAGGAAAATCAAGTTATCAGTGTTTGACATATATAAATTGCTATAGATTAGGATTTCGCAATGAGCTCCCCCTCCCTCTCCTCCCCTGCCGCGCACGCTACTTCCGTCTCCCAGCTCGCGCGCTACCTCAGCCTGCAAGGCCAGCGCGTCTTCATCACCGGGGGCGGCACCGGCATCGGTGCGGCCATGGTGGAGGCCTTTGCCGAGCAGGGTGCGCAGGTCGCCTTTGTCGACTTTGCCGAAAGCGAGAGCCTGGCCCTGGTGGCCAAAGTAGTGGGGGCGGGCCACGTGAAACCCTGGTTTTGCCACTGCGATGTGCGCGACATTGCGGCGCTGCAAAAAGCCATTGCCCAGGCCGAAAGCGAACTGGGCGACTTCTCCACCTTGATCAACAACGTGGCACGCGATGACCGCCACACCCTGGAATCGGTCACGCCCGAATACTGGGAAGAGCGCATGGCGGTGAACCAGCGCCCGGCCTTTTTTGCCATCCAGGCCATAGTGCCCGGCATGCGCCGACTGGGTGGTGGCTCCATCATCAACTTCGGCTCCACCGGCTGGCAAACCAAGGGCAGCACCTATCCCTGCTATGCCATTGCCAAGTCGGCCGTGAACGGCCTGACACGCGGTCTGGCCGCCAGCCTGGGGCAGGACCGCATCCGCGTCAACACCATCTCACCGGGCTGGGTCATGACCGAGCGCCAGATCAAGATGTGGCTTAACGACGAGGGCGAAAAAGAGATCAAACGCAACCAGTGCCTGCCCGACAAACTCACGCCTTCGGACGTGGCGCGCATGGCTCTGTTTCTGGCCTCCGACGACGGCGCCATGTGCACGGCGCAGGAGTTCAAGGTGGATGCGGGCTGGAACTAGGCCCCAACCCGCCTCTCAAGCTGCTGGCACTTCAGCTGGCACCAGCCCATACACCGTCTGCGCCGCAGCGCGTATGGCCTTTAGCATCACCTCGGCCGCCGGCGACAGCAGGCGGTCGCGTCGGGTGATGATGCCAAAGGCCTCCATCTGGCAGGGCAGGTCAATGGGCAGGATACCCATCAAGCCATGCTCGGTGTAGTACCGCGCCACATCGGTGGCCAGCACGCTGAGCATGTCGCTCTTTTGCAGCATCTTGGTGGTGAACAGCAGAGCGCCGGTCTCAATCAGGTTCACCGGCGCGCGCAGCCCCACTTCCTGAAACATCAGCTCAAAGCGGTGCCGCAGCACGCTGCCGGCGGGCGGCACGATCCAGCCCGCTTCAGCCATGTCGCTCAGGTTCAGTGACGCTGCCTTCAGCAAAGGATGGCCGGGGCGGGCCACCACGCTGATGGGCTCGTCGGTCAGCACCTCGTAGCGCAGGTCGCTCTTGTCATGCTGGGCAAACAGACGCGCTACCAGAATATCCAGCTTGTTCTGGCTGAGCTTTTCGATCAGCACATCGCTGGTCTCGATCTGCAGCGACACGCGCAGGTCCGGGTGGTGGGCCTTGACCTGCTGCACCGCCTCAGGCAGCAGCATCAGCGCCGGCGAGGTGATGGCACCTATGCTGACCTGGCCGAACTGCCCGGCCTTGGCCGCCTGCAACTCATCGTGCGCCTGGTTCAGCGAAGCCAGTGCCACACGCGCGTGGCGAATCATGGTTTCGCCATACCAGGTCGCTCGCATGCCGCGCGGCAGGCGCTCAAACAGCGACACCTCCAGCACGTCCTCCAGATCCTTGAGCAGCTTGCTGGCCGCCGGCTGGCTCATGTTGAGCACCTGGGCGGCGCGGTGGATATTGCCCTCCTCGGCCAAGGCCACCAGCAACAGCAGTTGGCGGGTCTTGAGCCGGGCGCGGATAAACCAGTGGTTGTAGTTGGTCATATTTGATTGATCCTTTTTTTAGTATGGCACAAGGGCAATAATCGAAAAGGACAATATCAGTCCCCACGCCAACCCGAGGTATCAGCCATGCCCACCGCACACTTTCTTCCCGACGACCGGTTCTCCGGCACCCTTGTCACCCGCATCTGGAACCCGGCCGGCCGGGCCGGGCCCTCGGTGGCCGTGCTGCGCGCCGATGGCGTGTACGACCTGTCGGCGCATGTGGCCACCATGAGCACGCTGTTGGAGGCAGGCAACCCTGTCGCTGTGGTGCAGGGCTACGCCGGTCTGCGCATCGGTAGCCTGGAGGATGTGCTGGCCAACAGCACCGAGGCCATGCGCGATCCACAGCAGCCTTTCTTTTTGTCACCCTGTGACCTGCAGGTCATCAAGGCGGCCGGCGTTACTTTTGCCACCAGCATGGTCGAGCGTGTAATTGAGGAGAAGGCCGGGGGTGATGCCAGCCGCGCACAAGCCATACGCGCGCAGGTGTTGGCGCAAATCGGCACCAACCTCTCGGCCATCAAACCCGGCTCCGAGCAGGCGCTGCAGCTCAAGGCCGCACTGCAGGCCCAGGGCATCTGGTCGCAGTACCTGGAGGTGGGCATAGGACCGGACGCTGAGGTGTTCACCAAGGCACCGGTGCTGTCATCGGTGGGCACGGGCAGCGACGTCGGCATACGCGCGGACTCGCACTGGAACAACCCCGAGCCCGAGGTGGTGCTGGCGGTCAACAGCCGTGGCGTGATCCAGGGCG
>JAYVNF010000012.1:0-7881 GCA_043758575.1 Rhodoferax sp. | reverse complement strand
CTGGCCGCTTGCGGCTTCCAGCTGCGCACCAGCCAGCCCCTGCCCTTCAGCACCATTGCGATAACACCGGAAAAATCCGGCGGCGTGGCCGGGGATATGGCGCGCTACCTGGGCGACAGCGTGCGTCCGCTGGCGCCCGGTGCCGGGGGCGTGGCGCCCGAGGTGATTCTGGACATCTTGCAGGAAACCCGCGAAAAGTTGGTGGTGGGGGTGAACGCCTCTGGCCAGGTGCGTGAATTCGAGTTGCGCATGCGCATCAGCTTTCGCCTGCGCACGCCCCAGGGCAGCGAGCTGATCCCGCCCTCTGCCATTGAACAGCACCGCAGCATCAGCTTCAACGAATCCGCCGTGCTGTCCAAGGAGGCTGAGGAGGCGTTGCTGTACCGGGACATGCAGGCCGACATCGTGCAACAGCTGCTGCGCCGCCTGGCCGCAGTCAAGCTGGCCAGAGAGGGCATTGCACCCGTGCCCGCGGCCCTGCCTGCACCGCTTTCGGCACCCGCTTCCGAGTAGGCCCGCCATGCAAATCTCTGCCGGACAATTGGCCAGCCAGCTGCAGCGCGGGCTCAAAAGCCTGTACACCCTGCACGGTGACGAGCCGCTGCTGCAGCAGGAGGCGCTGGACACGATTCGCGCCCACGCGCGCGGCCTGGGTTACAGCGAGCGTTCTTCCCATACTGTGGCAGGCGCCCACTTCGACTGGAGCGTGGTGCTGGCCGCCAGCGGCTCCATGAGCCTGTTTGCCGACAAGCAAATCATTGAAATCCGCATCCCCAGCGGTAAACCCGGCAAGGACGGCAGTGTGGCCCTGCAGCAGCTGGCCGAGGCCGCCCGCGACAACACCGAGGTGCTGACCGTGGTGCTACTGCCGCGCATGGACAAGACCAGCAAGTCCGCCGCCTGGTTCACGGCCTTGGAGAGCTTTGGCATCACCCTGGAAGTACAGCCGGTGGAACGTGCCGCCCTGCCGCAATGGATTGCTCAGCGCTTGGGCGCCCTGGGCCTGCGCGTGGAGCCGGGCGAGGCCGGGCAGCGCAGCCTGCAGTTTTTTGCCGACCGGGTGGAGGGCAATCTCTTGGCCGCGCACCAGGAAATCCAGAAGCTGGCCTTGTTGTTTCCGGCCGACCTGCAGGGTGGTGTGCTGTCGTTTGCGCAAATTGAAAGCGCCGTGCTGAACGTGGCGCGCTACGACGTCTTCAAGCTCTCGGAATCCGTGCTGGGTGGCAACCCCGAGCGCGTGCAGCGCATGCTGGACGGTCTGCAGGCCGAAGGCGAGGCCGAGGTGCTGGTGCACTACACCCTGGCCGAAGACATCCGTGCCTTGAAACGCGTGAAAGATGCCATGGCACAAGGCCGCCCGCTGCCCATGGCCCTGCGCGAAAACCGCATCTGGGGCAATAAGGAGCGCCTGTTTGAGCGCGTGTTGCCGCGCCTCTCGGCCGCTGCCCTGACCGAGTTGCTGCAGTCTGCGCACCTGGTGGACGGCATCGTCAAAGGCCTGAAGCAGCCGGGTTGGCCCGCCAGCGGCTGGCAGGCGCTGCACCGGCTGGCGCTGCAGCTCTGTGGCCTGTGTGCGGGGCAAACGGCCGCCCGTTAAAGAATAGAACCCCTTGCCCGACTCTCAAGGGCGCAACTTGCGGGTGCTGGCGCTTGCAAAAGCCTGTGTCAAAGCTAACATGGAGGCTGATATCGGTACTGAAAAAGGTGCGTTTATGAATATTGTGACCGTAGCTGAGATCAAACGCGGGGGCTTTGCTGTGCTGGAGTCAGCGCTGGAACGTGGGCCTGTGCATTTGATGAAGCGCAATCGGACCAGTGCTGTGCTGCTGCGTCCGGCCGACTACAACTTGCTGGTACAGCAAGCCCGAAACAACGCCGAGCCGTTGGCTAACGCTGGCTTGCAACTATTGCTGGCTACCGAGCCCGCAACTGATGGGCTGAACCATGCCGGCATGCAGGCACGCCTGGCCGGACTGCATGCCGGGTGGAATGAACGGTGAGGCTGTTTTTGGACGCCTGTGCGCTGATCTATCGGTTTGAGGGAAACGCCGCATTGCGTGACGCAACAACCGTACTGATTGCCGAACTGACGGCGAATCAGCCCAAGGTCGCGTTGGCCGTGTCGCGCTTGTCGGTGCTGGAGTGCCGCGTCAAGCCCCTGCGTGAAGGGGACTCCACCTTGCTGCAACGCTACGCGGCATTTTTTGCGGCCGTTCAAGTGATTGAACTGGATGCGCATGTGGTGGATATCGCCACCGATTTGCGTGCCCGCCAGGGCCTCAAAACACCGGATGCCCTGCAAGCCGCCTGCGCTTTGCGCTGGCAGAGCATGGGTGAAAAAGTGGTCTTTCTGACGGCTGACAACGGCTTTGCCAAGGTGCCTGAACTAGGCCTGCGGCTCATATATCCCGCTCCCCTTCCTTCTGCGAAAATCCCCCCATGAACGCGCTCAACCTCTCCGAATACACCCAAACCCTGGGCCTGCAGGCCAAGGCCGCCTCCAGTGTCATGGCCGCGGCCCCCAGTGCCGTCAAGAACCGGGCGCTGCGCCGTCTGGCCGCCCTGCTGCGCGAAAACACCCAGGCCTTGCAGCTGGATAACGCCAAAGACCTGGAGCGCGCCGTGGCCGCCGGCCTGTCGACCCCCATGGTGGACCGGCTCAAGCTGACACCCAAGGTGCTGGACACCTGTGCAGAAGGCTGCGAGCAGCTGGCCGCCATGGCCGACGTGATCGGTGAAATCATCGGCATGAAGCAGCAGCCCAGCGGTATCCGCGTCGGCCAGATGCGCGTGCCCATAGGCGTCTTTGGCATGATTTTCGAGAGCCGCCCGAATGTGACGATTGAGGCCGCCAGCCTGTCCATCAAGAGTGGCAACGCCTGCATTCTGCGTGGCGGATCAGAAGCGATTGAGTCCAACAAGGCGCTGGCCCGCCTGGTGCAGCAGGCACTGGTGGAAAGCGGCCTGCCGGCCGACGCGGTGCAGCTGGTGCAAACCACCGACCGCGAGGTGGTGGGCCAGCTCATCAGCATGCCGCAGTATGTGGACGTGATCATTCCGCGCGGTGGCAAGGGCCT
Source organism: Rhodoferax sp. (assembly GCA_043758575.1). Lineage (GTDB taxonomy): Bacteria > Pseudomonadota > Gammaproteobacteria > Burkholderiales > Burkholderiaceae_C > Allorhodoferax. The sequence continues at coordinate 4,804 of JAYVNF010000012.1, read as the reverse complement.
GATCGAACGCATCAGCCGCGACGCCAAGGTGCCGGTCATCAAGCACCTGGACGGCAACTGCCATGTCTATGTGGACGACCCCTGCGACATCGCCATGGCCGTTACGGTGGCGGACAACGCCAAGACCAACAAGTACAGCCCCTGCAACGCGGCCGAAGGCCTGCTGGTGGCACGCGGCGTGGCCGCTGAATTCCTGCCGCTGATCGGCCGGGTCTATGCCGACAAAGGGGTGGAGATGCGGGTCTGTGCCGAAGGCCGGGCCATTCTGCAGGCTGTGGCCGGTGCGCAGTTGGTGGATGCCAGCGAGCAAGACTGGAGCGAGGAATACCTGGCACCCATCATCAGCGTCAAGGTGGTCTCTGACCTGGACGAAGCCATCGCCCATATCAACCGCTATTCCTCCCACCATACCGATGCCATCCTGACGCGCGACCACATGCACGCCCAGCGCTTTCTGCGCGAGGTGGACTCGGCCAGCGTCATGGTCAACACCAGCACCCGCTTTGCCGATGGCTTTGAGTACGGCCTGGGGGCCGAGATCGGCATCAGCACCGACAAGTTCCACGCCCGCGGCCCGGTCGGCATAGAAGGCCTGACCTCGCTCAAGTACGTGGTGCTGGGCGATGGAGAAGTGCGCCAGTAAGGTACGCTCTTAATTTGTGCGCAACGCTTGAATCTGCGCCAACGGGCTCCATCTAGTAGCGCTGTCTTCCTCCATAAAAATGCATTTTTGAAAGCTTCGCATGGTCCCGCACCTTGTTACCGCCCTGTCTGGCCCTATCAATGAGCTGGAGCAGCGCGTGCTGGATTCCATGCCCGCCATCGAGCGCTGGTTTCGCTTGGAGTGGATGGAGCACACGCCTCCGTTTTACTGCTCGGTCGATGTGCGCAATGCCGGCTTCAAGCTGGCACCGGTGGATACCGACCTGTTCCCGCGTGGCTGGCACAACCTGACTCCGGCCATGCTGCCGCTGGCAGTGCAGGCGGCCATGGCGGCGATTGAAAAGATTTGCCCGGAAGCGCGCAACCTGCTGATCATTCCGGAAAACGATTTGCGCAGCACCTTCTACCTGAGCAATCTGGCGCAGATGGCGCGCATTTTTCACATGGCCGGCCTGAATGTGCGCTTTGGCTCCATCAACCCGGAGGTGAAGAAGAGCACCAGCCTGAAGCTGCCCGATGGCGAGACCCTGGTGCTGGAGCCGGTGATCCGCACCCGCGGGCGCGTCGGCGTGAAAGACTTTGACCCCTGCACCATTCTGCTCAACAACGACCTGGTGGCCGGCGTGCCCGGCATTTTGGAAGACCTGAGCGAACAGTACCTGCTGCCGCCCTTGCACGCCAGCTGGAGCACGCGCCGACGCAGCACCCACTTCAAGACCTACGAAGAGGTGGCCAAGCGCTTTGGCAAACTCATAGGCGTGGACCCCTGGCTGATCAACCCCATGTTTGACCGCTGTGGTGGTGTCGATCTGGGGACGGACGAGGGCCTGGAGGCGCTGACCGCACGCGTCGAAACGCTGTTGGCCAAGGTGAAGAAGAAGTACAAGGAATACGGCATCAAGGAACGTGCCTTTGTGGTGGTCAAGGCCGACAACCTGGGCGGCAGCGCCGGCCTGATGTCGGTGCGCGATGCCAAGGATGTGAACGCCCTGGCCAAAAAAGCGCGCGACGCCGCCGGCAGCCCGTTCGTGGGTGTGCAGGAGCTGATCTTGCAAGAAGGCGTGCTGACCCTGGAGCGCATGAACGACGCCGTGGCCGAACCGGTGGTCTACATGATGGACCGCTATGTGGTGGGCGGCTTCTACCGGATACACGCCGAACGCGGCATTGACGAAGACCTGAATGCGCCGGGCTCCAGCTTTGTGCCGCTGGCCTTTGACCAGAGCACGCACCTGCCCCAGCTCGGTGTGCGCCCCGGCGCCAGTGCGCCCAACCGTTTTTACATGTACGGCGTGATTGGCCGTCTGGCCATGCTGGCGGCCAGCTACGAATTGGAATCCACCGACCCGCTCGCTGAAAAGTACGACTAAGCCATAGCACTTAGCGCGGGGCCCTACAAGCCCAGTTGCTGCGCCGCAACATCGATTTTGCATAACAAATATAAGCGTCTACAGGGATTGTGTGTGCCTTGACCGAGCGCAAAATAGCGCTCCCGAACGGAATGGACTCCGGCCTCTCGCTTGGCCGGGATAATTTGTGTCAGCTTCAAAATCGTCTCTAGGCGCGCTCACCCTGGGCGCTATCGGTGTGGTTTACGGAGATATCGGCACCAGCGTGCTGTATGCCTTCAGGGAAGTCTTTGCAAGTGGGCATGTCCCCATCACCCAGACCAATGTGCTGGGCGTCCTGTCCCTGTTCTTTTGGGCACTGACGATCATCGTTTCGATGAAATACGTGGTTCTCATCATGCGTGCCGACAACAACGGCGAAGGCGGCTTGATGGCGCTGCTGGCGCTGGCCTCCCTGTCCACCAAGGACACGCCCAAGGTGCGCGGAACCTTGGTGGTGTTGGGCGTATTTGGTGTGGCCTTGTTTTTCGGTGACGGGGTGATCACACCGGCCATCTCGGTGCTCTCGGCGGTGGAGGGGCTGCAGATCATTACCCCTGGCGCCAAGCCCTATGTGGTGCCGATTTCCCTGGCGGTGCTGGCCGGGCTGTTTTTGGTGCAGCGCCGTGGCACAGGTGACATTGGCAAGTTCTTCGGGCCCATTACCGTGGTCTGGTTTGCCTGTATCGGACTGATGGGCCTGATGCAGGTTGCCAAGAACCCGTATGTGCTGATGGCCTTGCTGCCGACCTACGCCCTGGGTTTCATGTTCGAACACTATGCGCTGGCTTTCATCACCCTGGGCGCCGTGTTTCTGTGCCTGACCGGTGCCGAGGCCCTGTATGCCGACATGGGGCACTTTGGCAAGCAACCGATACGGATTGCCTGGTTTGGTCTGGTCATGCCCTCCCTGATACTGAACTACTTTGGCCAGGGCGCCTTGGTGCTGGCCCATCCTGAAGCCGCCAGCAACCCCTTCTTTTTGATGGCCCCCGGCTGGGCTTTGATTCCCCTGGTGGTGCTGGCCACGGCGGCCACCGTCATTGCCTCCCAGGCGCTGATATCGGGTGCCTATTCCGCAACCAAGCAAACGATTCAGCTCGGTTTCCTGCCGCGCCTGACGATTTTGCATACCTCCATCAAGGACACTGGGCAAATCTATATTCCCGCCGTGAACTGGGCTCTGATGTTTGGCGTGGTGGCAGCGGTGGTCCTGTTTGGTTCCTCGGACGCGCTGGCGGCGGCCTATGGTATTTCCGTCAGCCTGGTGATGATCATCACCACGGTGATGACTTTCTTCGTGGTGCGCTATGGCTGGAAATACCCGCTGTGGCTGTGCATCGCCTCCACCGGGGTGTTCTTTGTCATTGACGCCGCCTTCTTTGCCTCCAACTCCCTCAAAATCATGCAGGGCGGCTGGTTTCCCCTGGCCATGGCCGTGGGCCTGTACACCATCATGGCCACCTGGAAGGATGGACGGCGCCTGATGAACCAGAAGCTGATGGCCGATGCAATTGACCTGCCCAGCTTTCTGGAGGCGGTGTTTGTCAGCCCGCCAGTGCGGGTGGATGGTACAGCCGTGTTTTTGACCGGTGAGGTCGGCACCGTGCCCAACGCCCTGCTGCACAACCTGAAGCACAACAAGGTGCTGCATGCCAACAACCTGTTTGTCACCGTGCGCAACCATGAGGTGCCCTGGATCGGCATGAACAAGCGCATTGAAATTGATTCCCTGGGTCACGACTGCTGGCAGGTGATGATTCACTACGGCTTCAAAAACGACCCGGACGTACCCAAGGCCTTGCAGCAGCTCAAGGGACGCGGTTGCGATCTGAATGCCATGACCACCAGCTACTTTCTCTCGCGCGACACCGTGGTGCCCACCCTGGGCGAGGGCATGGCGCCCTGGCGCGAAAAGCTGTTCGCCCAAATGCACCGCAACGCCAGTGCAGCGGCCGACTTCCTGAACCTGCCCAACAACGCCGTGGTGGAGCTGGGCAGCAAGATCGAAATCTAGCCATGCGGTTTTTCAGGGACTGGAGCCTCTCGGCCCTGAGCGCCGGCTTTGTTGCCGTGCTGGTGGGCTTTACCAGTTCGGTGGCCATCGTCTTTCAGGCGGCCCAGGCCTTTGGCGCCACGCCAGCGGTGATGGCCTCCTGGATGTGGGCGCTGGGTCTGGGCATGGGCCTGTGCACCCTGCTGCCGTCGCTGTGGTGGAGGAAACCGGTCATGGTGGCCTGGAGCACACCCGGTGCGGCGGTGCTGGCCACCGCTGGTGTGGCAGGTGGTTTCAGCATGCAGGACGCCGTGGGCGCCTTCATGGTGTGTGCCGCACTCATCGTGCTGGTGGGTGCCACGGGTTGGTTCGAGCGGTTGATGGACCGCATCCCGGTGGCGATTGCTTGCGCGCTGCTGGCCGGGGTGCTGGCGCGTTTTGGCCTGTCGGCCTTCACCGCAGCGCAGACCAATCTGCCCCTGGTGCTGCTGATGCTGCTGAGCTATTTGCTGGGCAAGCGCTGGGTGCCGCGCTACGCGGTGCCGCTCACGCTGCTCGTCGCCATGGGCTTTGTGGCGCTGACCCATGGCTTTGTGGCCACCCAGATTCAGTACGGCCTGACCCGTCCGGTGTGGACCACGCCGGTGTTTTCCGTCTCGGCTTGTGTCAGCCTGGCCCTGCCCCTGTTCATCGTCACCATGGCCTCGCAAAACCTGCCGGGTGTGGCCGCCATCAAGGCCGCCGGTTTTGGCGATGA
>JAYVNF010000011.1:0-2501 GCA_043758575.1 Rhodoferax sp. | reverse complement strand
TGCTGTCCAAGGCCAAAGTGACCGAGAAGTCGGTGTCCTTTGACGACCTGATGGCGCAGAACTGATTCTTTCAGGCGCGTTGCTACATGGGGCTTGTGCGGGGCTTGCAGTTCCGCACAGAAGCCCCATTTGCTTTTTGGCACAAGTTTTTGGTTACAGTCGGTTGATCTTTTTGGAGACGCTATGAACGTGAAATATGCAGCGCCTGGCGCTATGGACATTCAGGGCCTGGGCATGGTTCCCATGGTCATCGAGCAATCCGGCCGCGGAGAGCGCTCCTACGACATCTATTCGCGTCTGCTCAAGGAGCGCGTGATTTTTCTGGTGGGCCCGGTCAATGACCAGACCGCCAACCTGGTGGTGGCCCAGCTGCTGTTCCTGGAGAGTGAAAATCCTGACAAGGACATCTCCTTCTATATCAACTCCCCCGGCGGCTCGGTTAGCGCCGGCATGGCGATTTTTGACACCATGAACTTCATCAAGCCCGACGTGTCCACCCTGTGCACCGGCATGGCCGCCAGCATGGGCGCTTTCCTGCTGGCCGCAGGCGCCAAGGGCAAGCGTTTCTCGCTGCCCAACTCCAAGGTCATGATTCACCAGCCTTCGGGCGGTAGCCAGGGGCAGGCCACGGAAATCGAGATCGCCGCCCGTGAAATCCTGAAGACGCGCGAGCAGATGAACAAGATCATGGCCGAGCGCACGGGTCAGACGCTGGAAAAAATTGCGCGTGACACCGAGCGCGACTACTACATGACTGCCGATGAGGCCAAGGACTACGGCGTGGTCGATCAGGTGATTGCCAAGCGCCCGTGATGGAAATACGGGGTTCTTAACCCCACCAGGAACGGTGCCTATGCGCGATTAGGCACCGTTTTTTATTTGGTTATCATCCGCGTAACAAGTTGTTTAAGGGCACCGAGCACATGGCCGAGAAAAAAGGCACTTCCAGCGAAAAAACCCTGTACTGCTCCTTCTGTGGCAAAAGCCAGCACGAAGTGAAAAAGCTGATTGCCGGGCCGTCGGTGTTCGTCTGCGACGAATGTATTGACCTCTGCAACGAGATCATTCGCGATGAGTTGCCTGCAACCACCCAGACCAAGGACAGCAAGAACGACTTGCCCACGCCGGCCGAAATCAAGGCCAATCTGGACAATTACGTCATTGGCCAAGAGCCGGCCAAGCGCACCCTGGCTGTGGCGGTGTACAACCACTACAAACGCCTGCGCCACAAGGACAAAGCCAAGAAGGACGAAGTGGAGCTGGCCAAGAGCAACATTCTGCTGATTGGCCCGACCGGCTCCGGCAAGACCCTGCTGGCGCAAACCCTGGCGCGCATGCTGGATGTGCCCTTTGTGATGGCCGACGCCACCACCCTGACCGAAGCCGGCTATGTCGGCGAGGACGTGGAGAACATTGTTCTCAAGCTGCTGCAAAGCTGTAATTACGAGGTCGAGCGGGCCCAGCGCGGCATTGTCTACATTGACGAGATCGACAAGATTTCCCGCAAGTCGGACAACCCCTCCATCACCCGCGACGTGTCGGGCGAGGGCGTGCAGCAGGCCTTGCTGAAGCTGATCGAAGGCACCATGGCCAGCGTGCCGCCGCAAGGCGGGCGCAAGCACCCGAACCAGGACTTTGTGCAGATTGACACCACCAACATCCTGTTCATTTGCGGCGGCGCATTCTCCGGCCTGGAAAAGGTGATCGAAAACCGCACCCAGTCCTCCGGCATTGGCTTTGGTGCCAGCGTCAAAAGCAAGGCACAGCGCAGCCTGACCGAGGTGTTCAAGGACGTGGAGCCGGAAGACCTGATCAAGTTTGGTCTGATCCCCGAGCTGGTAGGCCGCATGCCGGTGGTCGCCACCCTGGCCGAGCTGACCGAAGACGCCCTGGTGCAAATCCTGACCGAGCCCAAGAACGCCCTGGTCAAGCAATACGCCAAGCTGCTGGCCATGGAAGGTGCGGAGCTGGAAATCCGGCCCTCGGCGCTCAAGGCGATTGCCAAGCGTGCCCTGGCACGCAAGACCGGCGCCCGCGGTCTGCGTTCTATCCTGGAGCAGTCTCTGATCGACACCATGTACGACCTGCCCAATGTGGCGAATGTCGAAAAAGTCGTGGTGGATGAATCCACCATCGAAGAAAACAAGCCACCATTGCTGGTGTACCGCGAAGCGGCCAAGAAAGCCTAGCTGCGAAGTTGGAATTCGCAGGGTTTGGGCACTTGAATTTGCGCCCAAGCCAACCATGTATAGCTGGTTATAAAGAGGTTTACCTATGTCTGGCCACACTCCCTTACCCTCCGACCCGATTGACTTGCCGCTTCTGCCCTTGCGCGATGTGGTCGTGTTTCCCCACATGGTGATCCCACTGTTTGTGGGCCGCCCCAAGAGCATCAAGGCACTGGAAGCGGCCATGGAAGCCGAGCGGCGCATCATGCTGGTGGCGCAAAAGGCCGCCGCCAAGGATGACCCCCTGGTCTCCGACATGTTTGACATGGGCTG
>JAYVNF010000010.1:0-2502 GCA_043758575.1 Rhodoferax sp. | reverse complement strand
CGGCAGTTCCTGCGGCGATTCACCCGCCGTCAGCACCACCACATCGTCCAGACGGATGCGCAAGTTCTCAATCCACTGCTTGTAGGGTTTGCTGTTGGCCAGGTTGGACTTGAGCTCTTCGTCGTCGATCATGCGGCCCTGCTCCAGATCGATCAGGAACATCTTGCCGGGCTGCAGACGCCATTTGCGCACGATCTTGTTTTCCGGCACCGGCAGCACGCCGGACTCGGAGCCCATGATCACCAGGTCGTCATCGGTGATGCAGTAGCGCGAGGGGCGCAGGCCGTTGCGGTCCAGCGTGGCGCCGATCTGGCGGCCATCGGTGAAAACGATGGAGGCCGGGCCGTCCCAAGGCTCCAGCATGGCGGCGTGGTATTCGTAGAAGGCGCGCCGGCGCGGGTCCATAGTGCTGTGCTGCTCCCAGGGCTCGGGAATCATCATCATCACGGCCTGGCTGATCGGGTAGCCGGCCATGGTCAGCAACTCCAGGCAGTTGTCAAAAGTGGCGGTGTCACTCTGGCTGGCAAAGCTGATCGGGTAGAGCTTTTGCAGGTCCGGACCCAGCACGGGCGAAGACATCACGCCTTCGCGCGCCTTCATCCAGTTGTAGTTGCCCTTGACGGTGTTGATTTCACCGTTGTGCGCCACATAGCGGTAGGGGTGGGCCAGCGGCCACTCGGGGAAGGTGTTGGTGGAGAAGCGCTGGTGCACCAGGCCCAGGGCAGACACGCAACGCTCGTCTTCCAGGTCCTTGAAGTACACGCCCACCTGGTCGGCCAGCAGCAGGCCCTTGTAGACCACGGTACGGCTGGACATGCTGGGCACGTAATATTCTTTGCTGTGCTTGAGCTTCAGGGCCTGGATGTTGGCACTGGCGGTCTTGCGGATCACATACAGCTTGCGCTCCAGCGCGTCTTGCACGATCACGTCGTTGCCACGGCCAATGAAAACCTGGCGCAGGATGGGTTCTTTTTCGCGCACGGTGGGCGACATGGGCATGTCGCGGTTCACCGGAACGTCGCGCCAACCCAACAACACCTGGCCCTCGGCCTTGATGGCGCGTTCCATTTCCTGCTCGCAAGCCAGGCGGGAGGCGTGCTCCTTGGGCAGGAAGATCATGCCCACGCCGTATTCGCCCGGGGCTGGCAGGGTCACGCCCTGGGCCAGCATTTCTTCGCGGTACAGCGCGTCGGGCAGCTGGATCAGGATGCCAGCGCCGTCGCCCATCAGCTTGTCGGCACCGACGGCACCACGGTGGTCCAGGTTCTCCAGAATCTTGAGCGCATTTTTCACGATGGAATGGCTCTTCTCACCGCGTATATGGGCCACAAAACCAACGCCGCAGGCGTCGTGCTCTTGCTGGGTGGAATACAGACCGTGGTCTGAGAGATGCTTGATTTCTGCAGCCGTCGTCATGGCGCGCTCCTGAAAATGACAGTGGACATGGAGCCTACTGCAATGCAACAAAGATGCCAAGAAAATTAAATGGGGTCGGATCCTAATTACTCAGTGTACAAGTGGATTTGAATTTAATAGGGGACATATTGAAATCAGGTCCAAGGATGACGGTCCGACCCTCATCGCCCTCTATGACACTGGCTTGCCAAGAGCGGGCCGGCCGGCTTGTCCCTTGCTCAGCCGTCGCGGCGTTGCTTTTTGCAGCTCCTGCACAAAGTCGGCATCCCCCAGGGCCCAGCCTTTGAGGGTGGCATCGGTCAGCGCCCGTTGCTGGGCCGGGGCCGTGCCGGCCTGAATCAGCTCGGCATAGGCCGCTTCGCGTGCAAAAGGGGTGTTACCCAGTCCCCAAAACTGTGCATGTGGCGTGATCAAACGGTCCACCCTGCGCCCTATGTAGTGGCCATGGCTGGACCAGGCGTAGTCGGCGGCGGCTGTCACCAGCCCGGCCCGCAAGGGGTTTTGGTCCATATAGGCCATGCAGGGCAGCACAAACAGCTCGGGCTGCAGGACGGTGCAGCGGTAGCGCCCGTCCCAGAGCGTGCCGCTGCGCTGTTGTGTGTCGTTGAAATAGCGCACATAACGCCGCCCCATGGCCTGCAGCATCTGCGGCAGCGCGGTCGCGGTCTGGGGTGTGACCAGCAGGTGGAAGTGGTTGGGCAGCAACACATAGGCGTGCACTGCAACCGCAAACTTGCGCGAGTATTCCAGCAGCAACTCCAGCATCAGCTGGTAGTCGGCAGGGCGCAAGAAAATGGGTTGGCCGTTGTGCCCGCGCTGAATCACATGGTGGGGCAGGCCCGCAAAGCTCAGGCGGGGCAGGCGTGCCATACCAGGGCAGTCAGCGCAGTCGGCAAGCTATCGCAGGCCGGCTTATCGGGGCGCCTTGGTAACCCGCACCTTGCTACCCGTGGTGACGATGATGACCGGGTCGCCAGCCGCCAGCACCTCAGCCGCCTTGGCCTGCACAATGGCGCGGCGCTCGCCACCCTTGAGCTGCACCAGGATTTCGACGGCTTCCTCGCGGGTGGAGAAGCGCTCGATGGC
>JAYVNF010000009.1:0-2507 GCA_043758575.1 Rhodoferax sp. | reverse complement strand
GGACCTGGACAACCCGCGCTCCCTGGCCTGGGTCGCCCACACCCTGCGCGGGCGCCTGGCCAAACTGGCCGGCAGCCCGGCCGGCATACTCAGCCCGCTCTCGCTCAAGGTGCCGGCGCCTGCGGACTGGGATTTCTCCAGCGACTGGGAACGTAGCTCCGAACTGCTGGAGCCGGTGACCCTGCTGGAGCTGCTGCGCGCGCTGCGTGCCAGCGCCTTCCTGGTGTCGGACGAGATCAGCACCACCTATTTCACCCACTCCGGTGAAACCAAGCAAAGCCTGGGCTCCTGATGCTGCTGCAAGTCACCCACGAAACCCGCTACCGCTATGCCCCCGCGGTGGAAACCGCGCAGCACATGTCGTATATGGAGCCGCGCGAGCATGCGGCCCAATGGCTGCTGGACCACGCCCTGCACGTCAATCCCGCGCCAGCCCAAATGCGCAGCGCACGCGATGTGTTTGGCAATGCCCGCTGCTTTTTTTCGCTGCAGGTGCCGCATGCGGTGCTGGAGGTGGTGGCGCACAGCCTGGTCTCGACCCAGCCCAGCCCCTTGGTGAGCAATTCACAGCCCTGGGAAAAGGTGCGCGAACGCTTTCGCTACCAGGCCGGCAACCGCTTTGACGCCGCCTCGGAGTTTGTCTACCCCTCGCCCTTTGTGCCGCGCCACAGCGAGTTTGCCGCCTATGCGCGCTCCAGCTTCACGCCCGGTGCCGCTCTGCTGGACGCCTGCATCGACCTGACGCGGCGCATCCATACCGAGTTTGCCTACGAGAGCCAAAGCACCCAGATCAACACCCCGGCGCTGCAGGCCCTGGCCGAGCGGCGCGGCGTGTGCCAGGATTTCTCGCACATCATGATCGCTTGTCTGCGCACCCTGGGCCTGCCCGCACGCTATGTCAGCGGCTACATGCTCACCCATCCGCCCGAGGGCCAGCCGCGCCTGGTCGGCAGCGACGCCTCGCACGCCTGGGTCAGCGTCTACCTGCCCGAGCTGCCAGAAGACGCGCGCTGGGTCGACTTCGACCCCACCAACAACCGCTGGGGCTGGTACGCGCCGGGCGAAGACTATGTGACCGTGGCACATGGCCGCGACTTTGGCGATGTGTCGCCCCTGCGTGGCGTGATCCACGGCGGTGCCAGCCACACCCTGCATGTGGGTGTGACGGTGGCACCCGTTGGCGACAACACCCTGCCGGACCTGGGCCCAACCCCGTCGCAAGGGCAGCGCCAAAGCCAAAGCCTAGGCCTGGCATCGCAAAGCCAGTCCTTGCCCGGCGGCATGTCGCAGAGCCAATCCCTCAACCTTTCCCAAACCGACAACTAAAGGATATTCACCATGAGCGTTTACGACAAACTCAGCGAACTCGGCATCACCCTGCCCCCGGTGGCCATTCCCGCCGCCGCCTACGTCCCGTTTGTGCAGACCGGCAAGCTGGTGTTCCTGAGCGGCCACGTGGCCAAGAAGGATGGCAAGCCCTGGGTTGGCCAGCTCGGCAAGAACACCACGACCGAAGAAGGCAAGGCAGCGGCCCGCGCCATCGCCGTCGACCTATTGGGCACGCTGCACGCCGCCGTGGGCGACTTGAACCGCGTCACGCGCATCGTCAAGCTGATGTCCCTGGTCAACTCCACCGGCGACTTTACCGAACAGCACCTAGTCACCAACGGTGCCAGCGAGCTGATTGGCGAAGTCTTTGGTCCGGCCAAAGGCGCGCACGCCCGCAGCGCCTTTGGCGTGGCGCAGATTCCCCTGGGCTGCTGCGTTGAAATCGAGATGATTGCCGAAGTGGAGTAAGCGGCAAAAGGGCTTAGCCCTTGCGCTCTTTGGCGTTGTGCTTCTTCAGGAAGATTTCTTCGCTTTGCTTGTCTTCCTTGTGCGCAATGCCGGCCTGCTCCAGCTTGCCGACATGGCCGTCGCGCGCGGCACGGGACTCTTTGCGGTCCACCCGGGCCTGACCTTTTTCAAGCGTGCCGACTTCGCGGTTGGTCAGGGTGCCGGCCTGCACGCCCTGCTCCACCCGCTTTTCCTGGTTCACATTGCGCTGCACATCGGCCTGCATGCGCTCGGATGACTTGGACTCGGGGTTGCCCTTGACATTGTTGGTCTCAGCCGCATGGATATCGCGGCTGGCTTTGTTCTGGGCCCGGCGCAGCTGGGCACGCTCAGCGGGTGTCAGCTTGCCGTCCTTCAGGTCCTTGGCCTGCAGGCGATCAACCTGGCTTTCTTCCTTCTCCAGGCGGCCGGCTTCCTTGGTGTTGAGGCTGCCATTTTGCAGCCCGGTTTCAATGCGGGTTTGCTGGTTCACATCACGTTGTACGGTGGTGGCGGCGGTGGTTTGGGCATAGGCGCCGGCGGCACCGAAGGCAACCAGGAGAGAGGCGATGAGGGTGCGGTATTTCATGTCTTCCTTTATGTGTAATCAAAGCCAAGACGGCTTGGAATTACAACGCTGGCGGAGGCACCAACGCCGACCCTGCAGATGTGAAGGTTTGTAAACCCGTGCC
>JAYVNF010000008.1:0-2511 GCA_043758575.1 Rhodoferax sp. | reverse complement strand
AGCGCCAGACCGGCGGCATGTCGCGCGACATCGAGCGCGGCACCCGGGCGCTGCAGTCGCTGGTGTCGTACTCGCTCTACACCATCGTGCCCACGCTGGTCGACCGCCTGGCGCCGAAGGCCGGCGCGGCGCTGTCGACGGCCGACGCGATGCAGGCCGTGCTGGTGGTGCCGGTGGCGCTGCTGTTTGCCTATGGTGCGCTGCGCCTGTCCACCACGCTGTTCACCGAGCTGCGCGAACTGGTGTTCTCCAAGGCCACACAGGGCGCGGCGCGCAGCATCGCGCTGCAGACCTTCGAGCACCTGCATGCCCTGAGCCTGCGCTTTCACCTGGAGCGCCAGACCGGTGGCATGACGCGTGACATCGAGCGCGGGGTGCGTGGCATCGAATCGCTGATCTCGTTCTCGCTGTTCAGCATCGTGCCCACGCTGATCGAGGTGGCCCTGGTGCTGAGCATTCTTGCGGTGAAGTTTGACGTGTGGTTTGCGTGGATCACGCTGGCGGCGCTGGCGCTGTACATCACCTTCACGGTGGTGATTACCGAATGGCGCACCAAGTTTCGCCGCGAGGCCAACGAGTTCGATTCGGCCGCCCACTCCAAGGCCGTTGATTCGCTGCTGAACTACGAGACCGTCAAATACTTCAACAACGAAGGCTTCGAAGCCAAGCGCTACGACGAGAGCCTGGAGCGCCTGCGCCGCGCCCGTCTGAAAAGCCAGACTACGCTGTCCATGCTCAATACCGGCCAGCAGCTGATCATCGCGGTCGGGCTGGTGGCCATGCTTTGGCGCGCCACCCAGGGTGTGGTGGAGGGGCGCATGACGTTGGGCGACCTGGTCATGGTCAATGCGTTCATGATCCAGCTCTACATTCCGCTGAATTTTCTGGGCGTGATTTACCGCGAGATCAAGCAAAGCCTGACCGACCTGGAGAAGATGTTTTCGCTGATGGAGCGCGAGCGCGAAATTGCCGACGTGCCGGGTGCGCAGGCCCTGCGGCTCTCGGGCGATACACCGCTGGCGTTTGAGAACGTGAGCTTCGCCTATGACCCCGGCACTGTCGCAAACCCCGCCAGTGGACGCACCATCCTGCACAACGTCAGCTTTGAAGTTCCGGCCGGCAAGACCGTGGCCGTGGTCGGCCCGTCGGGCGCTGGCAAGTCCACGCTGGCGCGGCTGCTGTTTCGCTTTTATGACGTGAGCAATCCGCAGGAGGGCGGGCGTATCCTGATCGCTGGCCAGGACATTAAGCAGGTGACCCAATCCAGCGTGCGCCAGGCCATCGGCATCGTGCCGCAGGACACCGTGCTGTTCAACGACACGGTGGAATACAACATCGCCTACGGCAAGCCCGGCGCCACCCGCGAGCAGGTGGAAGAGGCGGCCGCCTCGGCCCACATCCACAGCTTCATCAACGCCACGCCCAAGGGCTACGCCACCATGGTCGGCGAGCGCGGGCTCAAACTGTCTGGCGGCGAGAAGCAGCGCGTGGCCATTGCCCGCACACTACTGAAGAACCCACCCATCCTGATCTTTGACGAAGCCACGTCGGCGCTGGACTCGGCCAACGAGCGCGCCATCCAGGCCGAGCTGCAAAGCGTGGCACGCAACAAGACTACCCTGGTGATTGCGCACCGCCTGTCCACCGTGGTGGACGCGCACGAGATTCTGGTCATGGATGCCGGGCGCATCGTCGAGCGCGGCAACCACTTGGCCCTGCTGGCGGCCAACGGGCGCTATGCGCAGATGTGGGCGCTACAGCAGCAGACCAGCGAGTAGGGCGCGCCCATGAGGCGGTATCCCATGCAATCCGCGCATAATCTTGCCTATGGAAACCAAATGGCTTGAAGATTTTGTCTCGCTCGCGGAGACGCGCAGTTTCAGCCGATCCGCGCAGCTGCGCCACGTGACGCAGCCCGCCTTCTCGCGGCGCATCCCGTCGCTGGAGGCCTGGGCCGGCACCGACCTGGTGGACCGCAGCAGCTACCCCACCCGGCTGACCCCGGCGGGTGAGACGCTGTACGACCAGTCCATGGAAGTTTTGCAAGCGTTGCAAAGCACCCGCGCCATGCTGCGCGGCCACACCTCGGCGGCGCAAGATGTTATTGAGTTTGCGGTGCCACATACCTTGGCCTTCACCTTCTTCCCCGCCTGGGTGTCCAGCCTGCGCGAAACCTTTGGCCCGATCAAAAGCCGCTTGATTGCGCTGAATGTGCACGACGCCGTGCTGCGCATGGTGGAGGGCAGTTGCGACCTGCTGATTGCCTACCACCACCCCTCGCAGCCCTTTCAGTTGGACGCAGACCGGTATGAAATGGTCAGCCTGGGGGAAGAGGTTGTTGCGCCCTATGTCAAACCTGATGCACAAGGCGCACCTATGTTCCAGTTGCCAGGGCGCGTGGGGCATCCGCTGCCCTACCTCGGTTACGCGCCGGGCGCATATCTTGGGCACATGGTGGAGTTGATATTGAAGCAATCCAGCACCCCCATCCACTTTGACCGCGTGTACGAG
>JAYVNF010000007.1:0-7916 GCA_043758575.1 Rhodoferax sp. | reverse complement strand
GGCAGGTACACGCTGCCGCCAATTTCCACCGCCCTGGAGCGTATGCGGCCACAGGCCATGGGGTCGGCCATCAGGCCGTCGGACAGAAAGGCGTGCAGGGCGATGACTGTATCCGTGTTCAGTCGGGCCTGCTCGGGGTCGCGCACCAGGTATTCGATTGCCTGCTTGTGGTTAAGGATCATCTGGGTTTCCAGCGCCCCCTTGCCATCGGCGGCTTGCCCGAACTCGATCAGCCGCTGCGTGTCCAGACGGCTGTAGGTGTTGCCCTCCAGCTGCGAGGATGCCCAGGACAGGTCGATCAGCAGGCGGTTGAGGATGTCGCGCGCGAAAGTGCCAGCCGGCGTCTGCGCGGCCGGAGAGCGCCCCAAGGCGTGCAACTGGTCACGCAAGCGTTGCGGCAGATAGGCGGTGTGGTTGGGGTGGTACTGCTCCAGGAACGCCAGCTTGTAGCCCACCGGCACACGCTGCTGGCGCGGCTGGCGAATATAGGCCTGGATTTCGCGCCCTTCGGCCGAAGTAGGGAGCTGTGTTTCGGCGTAGCTGGGTACTGGTTCTTGCACGCTGTGGACCGAAGTCGGCGCAGGCACATAGAGCGGTGGCGGTGGCACAAGCTGACCCTGTGCCGTGCCCACATAACGCACTGCGCGCGCATCCCCCAGCATCTGAATGCGTCCCTGCACCACCAAAAGAGCCAATCGGCGCTGCAGGCTGCGGCGCTGCAGGCTGTTGCCCAAGGCCCGCAATAGCGCCTCAATGCCAAGACCGTCTTGGTGCACCGAGATCAGTGTGACCAGCTGGTCCAACTCGGTTGCAGGGATAATTCGCGGCATGTTTGCAGTTCCAAGGGTTCAGAACCGCAGTATCACGTCATATTAAGTGACGTGCAAGCCCTATTGCGGCATATTTAGTGACGCAATACTGGAAATAACGTCACTAAATTACTATTTGTAGCTGCGCACGTCCTCAATCACCCGGCCGTCATTGGGCAGGGCGCCCGGTGCCAGAAGCTCTACCTGGCCACGCAGCTTGGTGACATCGCGGATGGCCTCGCCTATGCGGGCCGCCAGGCCTTCCGCGGGCGCTGCCGCCTCGACTTTGAGCGTCATCACGTCATTGGCCATCTCGCCGCTGACGACCAGGCGTGCACGCCGGAGTTCCGGGAAGCGCTTGACGATGTCGTCCACCTGCTTGGGATGCACAAACATGCCGCGTATCTTGGTGGTCTGGTCGGCGCGCCCCAACCAGCCCTTGATGCGGGTGTTGCTGCGCCCCGTGGGGCATGGGCCCGGCAGTACGGCTGACAGGTCGCCGGTGCCAAAGCGGATCAGCGGGTAGTCCGGGTTCAGCGTGGTCACCACCAGTTCACCCACCTCGCCCTCGGCCACCGGGTCGCCGGTGCCAGGGCGCACGATTTCCACGATCACCCCCTCGTCCAGCACCAGGCCTTCACGGGCCTCGGTTTCATAGGCAATCAGCCCCAAGTCGGCAGTGGCATAGCACTGGTAGCCGGCAATGCCGTGGGCGGTGAACCAGTCGCGCAGCGAGGGCGGATAGGCCTCACCGCCAAACATGGCTTTCTTCACGCTGGGTAGCGTCAGGCCCAGCTCCTCGGCCTTCTCGACAATGATTTTCAGAAAACTGGGGGTGCCGATATAGCCGGCCGGCTGCAGCTCACGCATGGCCTGCACCTGCTGCTCGGTCTGGCCGGTGCCGCCCGGAAACACCGTGCAGCCCATGGCATGGGCCCCGGTTTCCATCATCGAGCCGGCGGGCACAAAGTGGTAGCTGAAGGAGTTGTGGATCAGCTCGCCGGGCCGAAAGCCCGCCGCAAAAATCGCCCGCGCCATGCGCCAGTAATCCCGCGCCGTGCCCTCGGGCTCGTAGATCGGGCCGGGGCTGGCAAACACACGCGGCATGGAGGCACCGTAGCCGATGGCACTGAAGCCCCCAAACACATTGCCGCTGGCCGCGCGCGCGCTCTGCTGGCGCTCCTGCAATTCGGACTTGCGAATGACGGGCAGCTTGGCCAGTGCGGCCCGGTTGGTCACTTCCGCCGGGTTCACGTCTGCCAGCAAGGCAGCGAACGCAGCAGAGGATTTTTTTGCATGGGCAATTTGCTGCGGCAGGACCGCCAGCAATGCCGCTTCGCGCACTTCAGGCGTGCGAGTTTCCAGGGCGTCAAACAATGCAGTGCTCATCTTGTTGTCCTCAAGCCAGCCAGCGTTTGCGACGCTTGTAGCTCTTTACGTCTTTGAAACTTTTGCGCTCGCCACCACCCACGCCCAGGTAGAACTCTTTCACGTCCTCGTTGCTGCGCAGATCGCTGGCGGCACCGTCCATCACCACGCGGCCGGACTCCATGATGTAGCCGTAGTCGGCGTACTTCAGGGCCATATTGGTGTTCTGCTCGGCCAGCAAAAAGGTCACTTTCTCCTTGGCATTGAGGTCTTTCACAATCTCGAACACCTCTTCCACAATCTGCGGCGCCAAGCCCATGCTGGGCTCGTCCAGCAGCACCATGCTGGGGTTGGTCATCAGGGCGCGGCCGATGGCGCACATCTGCTGCTCACCACCCGAGGTGTAGGCGGCCTGGCTGCTGCGCCGGGTTTTGAGGCGCGGGAAGTAGTTGTAGACCTTCTCCAGATTGGCGGCAATCTCGGCCTTGCTGGCACGGGTATAGCCACCGGTGAGCAGGTTGTCTTCAATGCTCAGGTGCGCAAAGCAGTGCCGCCCTTCCATCACCTGCACCACGCCACGCTTGACCAGATCGGCCGGCGACAGGTTTTCGATGCGCTCGCCGCGCAGCTCGATGGAACCCTTGGTGACCGCGCCGCGCTCACCGGCCAGCAGGTTGGAGATGGCGCGCAAGGTGGTGGTTTTGCCCGCCCCGTTACCCCCCAGAATGGCCACGATGCCGCCCTCTGGCACCTGCAGGGACACGCCCTTGAGCACCAGGATCACGTGGTTGTAAATGACTTCGATGCCATTCACGTTCAGAACAATGTTTTTGGGTTCACTCATAGTGCCAAGTTTCCATAGAGACCAATTGAAAGCCCCGCGAGGCGACGCTTTCAATTGGTGGCCCTTGCGGGCCACCAAGGGGTGATTAGCTCTGGCAGTCGGACGGATCGCGACGTGTCAGCTTCTTGTCGCCCAGGTACTTATCAGCACCGGCCTTGACCAGGGGCTTGATGATTTGCTCATCCGCCTGGTACCAGTCCGCGCCCACGTTCCACTTGGCGCCATCCCAGGTTTCCACGCGGGCCCAGCTGGAGCCCATGTGGTCGGCGCAGCTGGTGCTGATGGGGCGGATCACGCCGGTCAGGCCCAGGGTGGCCAGCTTCTTGTCATCCAGCGCCAGGTTCTCCAGGCCCCAGCGCACTTGCTCGCCGGTCATGACCTTGCCCTTGCCATAGCGCTCCTGCGCACGGCGCACGGCCTCAATACCCAGGGCCTGGATGATCACGCCACGGGTGTAGAGCACGGAGCCGACTTCGTCCTTGGGTCCGGTGCCCTGGCCCTTGTCGTGCACAAACTTCAGGATGTCCTGGATCACCTTGGGTTGCGTGCCAGCGGTGTTCAGTGCCAGCGCGTTGTAGCCCTTGGCGCCTTCACCCACGTCCTTCACGTCCGGCTCGGCACCGGCCCACCACACGCCGTACATCTTGTCGCGCGGGTAGCCGGTGGCTTGCGCTTCCTTCAGGGCGGTGGAATTCATCACGCCCCAGCCCCACAGCAGCACGTAGTCGGGACGGTTCTGGCGCACTTGCAACCAAGCGGCCTTCTGGTCCACGCCGGGTGCGGTCACGGGAATCATGGCCAGCTCAAAGCCAAGCTGGCGGGCACGTTCCTGCAGCAGGGGAATCGGCTCTTTGCCAAACGGACTGTCGTGGTAGACCAGGGTGATCTTCTTGCCCTTGAGCTTGTCCAGGCCGCCTTCTTTTTTGCCCAGGTGCTGGATCAGGATGTCAGCACCGGTCCAGTAGCTGCCCATCAATGGAAAATTCCACTTGAAGGCCTGACCGTCCTGCGCCACGGACAAACCGTAGCCCAGGGTGATCAAGGGTACCTTGTCGGCCAGCACTTTTTCGGTCAGCGCGAAGGTGATGCCGGTAGCTTGCGGGTCAAACAGGGCTACGCCCGGCTTGCTCTTCAAACGCTCGTAGCACTCCACGCCGCGGTCGGTGGCGTAGCCGGTCTCGCACTCTTCATAGGTGAGCTTGACGCCGTTGATGCCGCCGTCGCGGGCATTGATCATCTTGATGTAGTCCTGCTTGCCGTTGGCCCATGGCACGCCGTTGGGCGCGTAGGGTCCGGTGCGGTAGGACAGCAGCGGAAAGAACTGCTCCTTGGCCTGGGCAAAGGCGCTGGGTGCGGCCAGGCTGGAGGCAACGGCCACCACGAGGGCGGCAGCGCGGGCTAGTGACGAAAGCTTCATATGTCTCTCCTAAAAATGAATGTGGTGAAGCACGGTGAAAAACGGATCGGGGGAACCTAGTGCGGGAAGGGCCACAGCCGCAGCTTCTGCTTGCCCACGGCCCAGAGCTTGGCCAGGCCATGCGGCTCCACAATCAGGAACCACACGATCAGGCCGCCAAACACCATCAGCTCGGCATGCGAAATGCTGGCGGTGGAAATCTCGAATCCAAACAGGCTGGTGACAGCGGGCAGCACCAGACTCAGGGCAATCGGCAGCACCACAATGAAGGCGGCACCAAAAAAGCTGCCCATGATGGAGCCCATGCCGCCAATGATGACCATGAACAAGAGTTTGAAAGACTGGTCCACCGAGAAGGCGGCCGGCTCCCAGGCTCCCAGGTAGATAAAGGCCCACAGACCGCCGGCCACGCCGACAATGAAGGAGCTCACGGCAAAAGCGCTGAGCTTGGCGTACATGGGGCGTATGCCGATGACGGCTGCGGCCACGTCCATGTCGCGTATGGCCATCCACTCGCGGCCCACGGCGCCGCGCACCAGATTTTTGGCCAAGAGCGCAATGACCGCCAGCAGCACCAGGCAGAACCAGTACTTGGCCACAGGGCTCTCCAGCGAGAAGCCGAACACCTGCAGGTTGTTGACCGACACCGAGCCGGAGGACGAGTTGTTGGTAAACCACTGCACGCGCAGGAACAGCCAGTCGGCAAAGAACTGCGCCGCCAGCGTTGCCACCGCCAGATACAAACCCTTGACGCGCAAACTGGGCAGGCCAAACAGCATGCCAAACAGCATGGCGCACACGCCACCCAGCAGCAGTGCCACGACCAGCGGCATGCCGTCAATACGCACAAAGAAGTTGTAGGCCGCGTAGGCACCCACGGCCATGAAGGCGCCCGATCCCAGCGAGATCTGGCCGCAGTAGCCGACCAGGATATTCACACCCACGGCAGCGAGCGAAAAGATCAAAAAAGGAATCAGGATGGCGCGAAAGATGTAGTCGCTGGCCAGCATGGGTACCACCGCAAAGCCCACCACCAGCAGCAGCAACATCGCGATGCGGTCTTGCAGAATCGGCAGGATTTGCTGGTCCGCGCGGTAGCTGGTTTTGAATTGGCCGTTTTCTCTGTAGAACATTTTTTATCTCTCAAACGCGGTCAATGATCTTTTCGCCGAACAGGCCTTGCGGGCGAATCAAAAGGAAGCCGAGTGCCAGCACATAGGCAAACCAGATCTCGATGCCACCGCCCACAAACGGCCCGAGGTACACCTCCGATAACTTCTCGCCGACCCCAATAATCAGGCCGCCCACAATGGCGCCAGGCACCGAAGTCAGCCCACCCAGAATCACGACAGGCAGAGCGCGCAAAGCCACCGTGGTCAACGAAAACTGCACGCCCAGCTTGCTGCCCCAAATCATGCCGGCCACCAGGGCCACCACACCGGCCACGCACCACACAATCACCCAGATGCGGTTCAGCGGAATGCCAATGCTTTGGGCAGCCTGGTGGTCATCGGCCACGGCGCGCAGGGCGCGGCCAGTGGAGGTTTTCTGGAAAAAGACACTGAGCAGGGCCACCAGTGCGGCGGCGATGATGGCGGCGTAAAAGTCTTCCTTGTTGATCAGGATGCCGCCTTGAAACGTGCTCTC
The DNA here is from genome assembly GCA_043758575.1 of Rhodoferax sp. Lineage (GTDB taxonomy): Bacteria > Pseudomonadota > Gammaproteobacteria > Burkholderiales > Burkholderiaceae_C > Allorhodoferax. The sequence goes on along the minus strand of JAYVNF010000007.1, from coordinate 1,831 downwards.
CAGAATCATCACCGGGTCCTTGGGCATGCCGATGTCGATCTTGTAGATGCTGCTGCCAAACAGCGACTGGCCCAGGCCTTCGAGAAAATAGGTAATGCCCAGGGTGGCCATCAGGAGCGTGGTGCCCTCCTGGTTGACCAGGTGGCGCAGCACCAGGCGTTCAATGATCCAGGCCACACCAAACATCACCACGCCGGCGCCGACAAAAGCCAGCGCATTGACGAGCAAGAGATTCGTGATGCCCACGAGCCGAATCCACTCCGAAAAGCGGGCCATGGCCAGGGCTGCAAACAGCACCATGGCGCCTTGGGCAAAGTTGAACACGCCCGAGGCCTTGTAGATCAGCACAAAGCCCAGCGCCACCAGCGAATACAGCATGCCGGCCATCAGGCCGCCCAGCAAAGTTTCAAGGAAAAAAGCCATGTCGTGATTCCTTAATGACTGGTGCCGAGGTAGGCACTGATCACGTCTGCGTTGTTGCGTACTTCGTCGGGCGTACCGTCGCCAATTTTCTTGCCGTAGTCCAGCACCACCACGCGATCCGAGATGTCCATCACCACGCCCATGTCATGCTCAATCAGCACCACGGTGGTTCCGAACTCGTCGTTCACGTCCAGCACAAAGCGGCACATGTCCTGCTTTTCTTCCACGTTCATGCCGGCCATGGGTTCGTCCAGCAGCAGCACCTGTGGCTCCATGGCCAGGGCGCGCCCCAGGTCCACGCGCTTTTGCAGGCCGTAGGGCAGTTGGCCCACGGGGGTCTTGCGGTAGGCCTGGATTTCCAGGAAGTCGATGATGCGTTCCACCGCCTCGCGGTGCATGATCTCTTCGCGCTCGGCCGGCCCCAGGCGCAAGGCCTGCATCAGGATGCCGCTTTTGATCTTCAGGTTGCGTCCGGACATGATGTTGTCCAGCACGCTCATGCCCTTGAACAAGGCCAGGTTCTGAAAAGTGCGCCCTATCCCCATGCTGGCCACCTGGTGGCTGTCCATGTGGCCAAAGGTCTGGCCGCGGAAGGTGATGGAGCCGATCTGCGGGCGGTATACACCGTTGATGCAGTTGAGCATGGAGCTTTTGCCGGCGCCGTTGGGGCCGATGATGGCGCGGATCTCATGCTCTTTGACGTTGAAGGAAATGTCCGTCAGGGCCTTCACGCCACCAAAGCTCAGGGAGATGTTCTTGACGTCGAGAATGACGTCACCGATTTTCTTGTCGCTCATGCTGCAGCCTTCACGGGGGCAAATATCTTGGCGTCATCCAGTCGCAACGTGGCGCTGACACTGCCGCTGCGACCGTCTTCAAATTTCACAACGGTCTCTATGAACTGGCTGGTCTTGCCGGCATACAGCGCATCTACCAAAGTGCCGTATTTGTCGGCAATAAAGCCGCGCCGGACCTTGTTGGTGCGGGTGAGTTCGCCGTCATCGGCATCGAGTTCCTTGTGCAGGACCAGGAAGCGGCTGACCTGACTGCCGGCCAGAAGCGTGTCGGCACTCAGGTCGGCATTGACCTTTTCCACACATTCTTTGATGAGCTGGTAGACCTCGGGCTTTTGCGCCAGGTCGGTGTAGCCGGCGTAGGGCAGGTTGCGGCGTTCGGCCCAGTTGCCCACGGCATCGAAGTCGATGTTGATGAAGACGCAAACCTTTTCGCGGCCGTCGCCATAGGCCACGACTTCCTTGATGTGCTGGAAGAATTTGAGCTTGTTCTCCACATACTTGGGCGCGAACATGGCGCCGTCAAAGCTGCCACCTTTGATGCGGCCCACGTCTTTGACGCGGTCAATGATTTTCAGGTGGCCATGCGCATCCAGAAAGCCGGCGTCGCTGGT
>JAYVNF010000006.1:0-7925 GCA_043758575.1 Rhodoferax sp. | reverse complement strand
TCACGCTCGTGACCGAGGCCATCCTGCGCGCCCGCAGCGGCATCAAGGACCCGCGCCGCCCGGTGGGCAGCTTCCTGTTCCTCGGCCCGACCGGCGTCGGCAAGACCGAGCTGTGCAAGGCGCTGGCCGGCTTCCTGTTCGACAGCGAAGACCACCTGATCCGCCTCGACATGAGCGAGTTCATGGAAAAGCACTCGGTCGCCCGCATGATCGGCGCGCCGCCCGGCTACGTCGGCTACGACGAAGGCGGCTACCTGACCGAAGCCGTGCGCCGCAAACCCTACAGCGTGCTGCTGCTCGACGAGGTCGAGAAGGCGCACCCGGACGTATTCAACGTGCTCTTGCAGGTGCTCGACGATGGTCGCCTCACCGACGGCCAGGGCCGCACCGTGGACTTCAAGAACACCATCATCGTGATGACCAGCAATATTGGCTCGCAAATGATCCAGAGCATGGTGGGCCAGGACTACGAGGACGTGAAGGATGCGGTGACCGGTGAGCTGAAAAACCACTTCCGCCCCGAGTTCCTGAACCGCATTGACGAGACCGTGGTCTTCCATGGCTTGGATGCGCAGAACATTGCCTCGATTGCCAAGATCCAGCTGCAAGTGCTGATGGCCCGCCTGGCCAAGATGGACCTGACGCTGGCGGTGTCCGACGCCGCCGTGGCCGAGCTGGCCAAGGTGGGCTTTGATCCGCTGTATGGCGCGCGGCCCCTGAAGCGGGCCATCCAGCAGCGCATTGAGAACCCGCTCTCGCGGCTGCTGCTGGAAGGCAAGTTCGTGCCCAAGTCCACCATCAACGTGGGTGTGGACCCGATCCTGGCGCCCGGCGAGTTCAGCTTCCACTAAACCGCGTCTGGCTGCGGGCATGTCCCTGCGGCCAGCGCGAGCGGTGCAGCGCGCTATGAGTGGCACACCGCGCCACGGGGACAAGTGCGCGCGTTTAAGATGCTGGCATGACCTCTGCCACCGCTGCCACCTTTCCTGCACCCGTCACTGTCCCACTGCAACAGGACGCGGCCATCATCGGCCTGGTCGGTTTGGCGCATGCCAGTTCGCACTTCAGCCATTTGCTGCTGCCGCTCATGTTCCCGGTGTTCATGAAGGAATTTGGCTTTAGCTACTCCGAGCTGGGCCTCCTGATGAGCGTGTTTTTTGTGGTTTCCGGCAGCGGCCAGGCCTGCGCCGGTTTTGTGGTGGACCGCCTGGGTGCGCGCCCGCTGCTGTTCACGGCCATGGCGATTTTTGTGCTGACCTGCATCTGTGCCTCCATGGTCACCGGGTATGCCGGCCTGGTGCTGGTGGCAGCCCTTGCGGGACTGGGCAACGCCACCTTCCACCCGGTGGACTTCACGATTCTCAACCAGCGCGTGTCGGCTCCGCGACTGGGCTATGCCTTCAGTGCGCATGGCCTGACCGGCAACCTGGGCTGGGCCGCAGCGCCGGTGTACCTGGCCACCGCCAGTGCGGCCTTTGGCTGGCGCAATGCCTATCTGGGTGCGGCCGTTTTGTACGCACTGATCTTGGTACTACTGGTGCTCAAACGCGACAAGCTCAGCACCGAGGCCGCCCACAAGACCCGTGACACCAGTGCCAATGCACCGCATGCCATGGCCTTCATGAAGCTGCCCGTGGTGTGGTGGTGCTTTGCCTTCTTTTTGCTCTCCACCATGACCATGGCGGTGATCCAGAGTTTTTCTGTCTCCATCCTCAAGGCCATGCATGGCGTGAGTTTTGAGGCCGCCACGCTCACCATCACCGGCTATATGCTGGCCGGCGCCGTAGGCATGTTCGTGGGCGGCTTTGTGGCCGCACGCGTGGCCAATAGCGACCGCGTGGTGGCGCTGTGCATGGGGGCTGGTGCCTTGTTGCTGGCCCTGTGCGGCACCGGTTGGCTGGGGGCCACGGCCACCATGGTGATTCTGGCGTCCAGCGGTTTTGCCATCGGCATAGGCGGCCCCTCGCGCGACATGATGATCAAGAAGGCCACGCCCAAGGGGGCCACCGGGCGTGTCTATGGCCTGGTGTATTCGGGCCTGGACACCGGCTTTGCGCTGTCGCCCCTGCTGTTTGGCCGCATGATGGACCGTGGGCTGTACGGCGCCACCCTGATAGGCGCTGCGGCGGTGCTGATGCTCAGCGTGGTGGCGGCCCTGGGCGTGGGCCAGCGCACCGCGCGTTAGCTGCACCCTGTAGCCCTGTGCCTGGCAGCGCCGGCGCTACAGGTGGTCCAGCAAAGCCTGCAGGCGCCAGCGCAAGGGGTACAAGCCCATGACCAACAGGCAGGCCAACAAAATCAAAACACCACCGGCCACCATGGCCCGGCTGGTGGGCTCGCCCAGCAGCAGCACCGCCCACAGCACGCCAAAGCCGGTGCTTAAAAAGGTGGAGCTCTGCGCCGCCATGGGTGGCACGTGGCGCATGATGCGCATGTACATCCAGTAGGCTAGGCCCGAGGTCAGCACCCCCAACAGCAGCACTGCCGTCAAAGCCTGCAGCGAAAAATGGGCCCGCGGCAGGTCGTACAGCGCACCGGGCAGCATCAGCAGCACGGCCGCCGCGTGCATGCCGGCGGTGATTTGCAGCGGCTCCATGCGGGCAATGGCTTTCTTCAAAAAAGGTGTGGAGATACCGGAGATCGCCGCACCGGTCATGCACGTGAGGGCGGCGAGCACCAGGGTGTGGGTGGGCGCCACCGGCCCCAGGCGCACCACCAGGACCGCACCCACAAAGCCCAGCAGGCAACCCAGCAGCTTGGGCGCACTCAGACTTTCTTCCTTCAGCCAGGCCGATGCAAAGGCACCGAACAGCACCGAGGTCACCGTCAACAGGGCGCCATAGCCCGCCGGCAACTCCAGCGCCGAGCGCGCATACAGCAGGTGCGGTCCTGCCACGGCCAGCAGGCCCAGCAGGAACAGCTCGCGCCAATGCTGCCAGGGCCAGGGCGTCTTGAGCTGCCACATGATCAGGCTCAGCATGCAGGTGGCCAGTACCATGCGCAGGCCCGCAGCCAGATTGGGGCCCAGCGCCGGTGCCGCGATACGGGTCAGCATGAATGACGCCCCCCACAGTGCGGACAGGGCGACCAGTTGGAAAAAATATTTGGCTTTCACAGCCGACTATTGTCTGGCAGCCCAGCAGCAAAGAACCATGGTGAATGCGACGCAATGTGCCGTGCATAGACCGTAGAATCCGGCATGACTCCCCCTAGGCTCGAAGCAATTTTGCGCCGGCTGCATTGGCAACCGCAGCGCGCTGTGGGCGCCCTGGCGCTGGTGTTGGGCGTAGTGCTGTGTGCGCTGGTGGCCCATGACCTGCAGCGTGACTACGACCAGCAGTTTCAGGCAGCCGGTGCCAAAACCGATAGCCTGACCCAACTGCTGGAAGAGCATGCACGTCAGAGCATGCGCCGGGTGGAGCTGGCCATGAGCCTGGCCGCGCAGGAAGTGCAAGTGCAGCACAAGCAGAAGGGCAACGTCAGCGCGGCCAGTGGCAAGCGCTTGCAGGCTTACTTGCCCCAGGACGGCTTGATTGTCTCCTTCGCGGTGGTGGATGCTGCGGGCCAGACGCTGGCCTCCACGCTCATCAACGTGGCCTCCGAACTGCCGGCCATCACCGACCGCGATTATTTTCGCGCCCTGCAGCAGTCCTCGCAAAGTGGCATCTTTGTCGGTCAGTCCGTCAAAAGCCGGATAACCGGCCTGTGGATTGTGCCGGTCAGCCTGCGCCTGGAAGGGGGCTTTAGCGGCTACCTTATGGGCGCGGTGGATCCTGAGTATTTCCAGCACCTCTACCGCTCCATAGACACCGGTGAAAACGGCTTTGTCACCCTGTTTACCAGCCAAGGCTGGGCGATTGCGCGCTGGCCCTTCAATTCTGAAATTGCCGAACGCAACTGGCTCGAAACGCCCTTGTTCAAGCTGGACATTGCCCATGCGGAGCAGGGTGTGGTGCAGCGCAAGGAGGAGGCCACGGGCGTTGACAGCGTCTACAGCTACCGCCTGCTGCAGGATTTTCCCCTGGTCGTGGCGCTGGGGGTGTCGCGCGATGAAATATTGCAACCCTGGCGCGCGCGCGCGCTGTACGAGGGAGCCGCTCTGCTGTTGGTGCTGGCGTTTTTGGGCGGGGCCAGTACGCTGCTGATAGCGCAGCTGCGCCGGCGCACGCAGGTTGAGTCGGCACTCCAGCTGAGTGAAATTTCCCTGCTCAAGTCCTCCCTGCCGACCCTGTGGATCGGTTCGGACGCGCGCATTTTGCGGGTCAACCAGGCGGCCTGCGATCTGCACGGCTACTCTGAGGCGCAGATGCTGGGCATGACCGTGCCGGACCTCAACCCGAGCATGTCGATGCATAGCTGGCCGGCGCATTGGCAGCGTTTGCGCCAGGCCCGCAATATGCGGTTTGAGGCCACGCACCGCAATGGCCAGGGCGTGGATGTGCCGGTGGAAGTGGAGCTGAATTTCATTGAATTTGAAGGCCGGGAGTACAACTTTTCCTTCATACGCGACCTCAGTCTGCGCAAACACACCGATAGTGAAATCCAGCGCAGCGCGGCACTTCTGCACAGTGCCATCGATGCAGTGGACGAGGCCTTTGTGCTGTTTGATACCGATGACCGTATGGTCTACTGCAACGCCAAATACACGGCGCTCTATCCGGATCTGCGCGATGTGGTGGTGCCGGGGGCGCGCTTTGAGGACATGATTCGCATCGGCGCCCAGCGCGGCCTGTACCGCGATTCGATCGGCCGCGAAGAGGAGTGGATTACCGAGCGCCTGCGGGCCCACCGCGAGGGTAACGAAACCCGCATCCAGACGCGCGACGATGGCCGCGTGCTGCGCGTGATTGACCGGCGCACGCCGGATGGCAGCATTGCCGGCATCCGGGTGGACATTACCGACATGGTGCGGGCTACCGAAGAGGCGCAGGAGGCCTCGCGCTACAAGAGCCAGTTTTTGGCCAACATGAGCCATGAAATCCGCACCCCCATGAATGCCATTCTGGGCTTGCTGGCCTTGCTGCAGAACACCGCCCTGAGTTCCACCCAGCGCGACTACGCCTCCAAGACCGAAGGTGCGGCGCAGTCGCTGCTGCACCTGCTCAACGACATCCTGGACTTCTCCAAGGTGGAAGCCGGAAAAATGGAACTCGATGCCCAGCCGCTGCGCATGGAGCATCTGCTGCGCGACATTGCCGTCATCCTGTCGTCGAATATGGCCGGCAAGGGCATCGAGGTACTGTTTGATATCGACCCGGCGGTGCCCGCCGTTGTGGTGGCGGATGCCATGCGCCTGCAGCAGGTGCTGGTGAATCTGGGCGGCAATGCGATCAAGTTCACGGCCAAAGGCCAGGTGGTGCTCAGGGTGCTCAGGGTGCGCAAGCTGGTCAGCAGCGAAGCCAGCACACCTGCGCACGTGCTGCTCGAATTTTCCCTGCAGGACTCGGGCATAGGCATTGCCCCGCAGCAGCAGGAGCATATTTTCAGTGGCTTCTCGCAGGCCGAGGCTTCCACCACACGGCGTTTTGGCGGGACCGGTCTGGGCCTGGCCATCAGCCGGCGCCTGGTCGAACTGATGGGTGGCAAGCTGGAGGTCCACAGCGTACCGGGTGAGGGCAGCACCTTCAGTTTCACCCTGTCCTTGCCGCTGATTGACGCGACCAGCGATGCGCTGGTGGACGCGGCCCGCCGCGCCGCGCCTGTGCTGCGGGTGCTGGTGGTGGATGACAATCCGGTGGCGCGGGACATTCTCTCGGCCATGACCCGCTCCTGGTCCTGGCCAACCCAGGTGGCCAGCAGTGGTTTGCAGGCCCTGGAGCTGATGCGCCAGCACAGCACGGCACAGCAGGCGGCCTTTGATGTGATTTACCTGGACTGGCAGATGCCGGGCATGGATGGTTGGGAAACTGCCAGCCGGATGCGCCAACTCTGCCTGGGTCAGGAGCCGCCACCGCGTATCGTCATGCTCAGCGCCAACAGCAGCGACAGCCTGCTGCGGCGCACCGCAGCGGAGCAGGCCCTGGTGGATGGCTTTCTGTTCAAGCCGGTTACGGCCAGTGCCTTGCACACCATGGCTCTGGGCCTGGGCCGTGGTGAGGCTGCGGCGGACCCGGTGCTGCGCAGCAGCAGCAGAGCGCTGGCCGGATTGCGGATATTGGTGGTGGAGGACAACCTGATCAACCAGCAGGTCGCCGAAGAACTCTTAAGTGCCCAGGGCGCGCTGGTGTCCCTGGCGGCCAACGGCCAGATTGGCGTGGATGCGGTGGCCGCCTCCCAGCCCGCCTTTGATGTGGTCTTGATGGACATCCAGATGCCGGTGCTGGACGGCTATGGTGCCACCCGCAAGATCCGCGAGGAACTGGGCCTGAAGTCCTTGCCCATCGTGGCCATGACCGCCAATGCCATGGCCAGCGACCGCCTGGCCTGCCTGGCAGCCGGTATGAATGAGCACGTAGGCAAACCCTTTGACATGGGCCATCTGGTGGCCGTACTGCTGCAGGTCACGGCAGGCGCGGGCGCGCTGGAAGACGGCCCGCAACAGCTGGCACTGCCACTGCAGCACGTGGCGGACGAGCCATTGGCACCGCAGACATCGCAGACACCGGTGGCAGCGGTGCATTCGGCGTCGCCCTATCTGGACGTGGAGGCGGCCCTGCAGCGCATCTCCGGTCTGACATCGCTGTATGTGGATATCGCCGGCGAGTTCATCCTCAGCCTGGATGCCGTGGAGGCGGAATTTCGGCAAGCCGCGCAGACGGGCGAGCCCCGGGCGTTGGTGTCACAGATGCATACGCTCAAGGGCACCTCGGCCACGCTGGGCGCGACGCCGCTGTCACAGCACGCAGCAGGCCTGGAAAAGCTGTTTCGCGCAGCGTCACCCGACACACCGTTGGCGCAAGCGCTGCAGCATCTACCGGACCTGCTGGCGCTGGTGCAACACACCCGTTTGGCGACCGTGCAGGCCCTGGCCCGCTTGGACCCGCAGGTGGCCCAGGAGGCGCCGGATGCACTGCCAGGCACGGCGCCGGAGCGCACCCGCGCCCACGACTTTCTCAAGGAGTTGCAAGTGCTGTTGGCGGCCAGCGATATGGCCGCAGTGGACCAGTTCGCACAGCGCGGCGATGCCTTGCAGGCCCTCTCGGCAGCCCATGTAGACGAAATGCAGGATGCATTCAGAGGGCTGGACCTGGAGCGCGCCCGGGGCCTGTGCGCGCGGCATATTGCTGCTCTGGTGTGACACCACCAGTAAGGCCGCAATTGGAATAGAACGGGCCGCTTGGCGGACAGTGGGGGAGGTGGCCGTCTTCAGAATGGGCGTGGCGAGCATCCAAAATAACAGGAGACAACGTGGCCCTTTCAGACATTGAAATCGCGCAGTCCGCAACCCTGATCCCCGTGCTGCAAATGGCGCAGCAGCGCCTGGGGATTCCCGCCGAAGCGCTGGAACCCTACGGCCACTACAAGGCCAAAATTGATCTGGGCTGGCTGGACCGCCACCCTGGCCCCCTGGGCAAACTCATTTTGGTGACCGCCATCAGCCCGACGCCCGCTGGCGAGGGCAAAACCACCACCACCGTGGGCCTGGGTGATGCGCTCAACCGCATTGGCAAGCGCACTGTGATTGCCCTGCGCGAGCCCTCGCTGGGACCGGTGTTTGGCATGAAAGGCGGCGCGGCCGGTGGCGGCTACGCGCAGGTGGTGCCGATGGAGGACATCAACCTGCATTTCACCGGCGACTTCAGCGCCATCGCCCTGGCCCACAACCTGCTGGCGGCCTTGTTGGACAACCACATCCACCACGGCAATGCGCTGGGCATAGATGTGCGGCGCATCACCTGGCGCCGCGTCATGGACATGAATGATCGGGCTCTGCGCAACACCGTGGTGAGCTTGGGTGGACCAGGCAACGGCTATCCGCGTGAGGA
>JAYVNF010000005.1:0-7928 GCA_043758575.1 Rhodoferax sp. | reverse complement strand
GGATATGCCGGGCTCCTCATGGCGGCTACCGCAAATCGTCGCCCGGCATATCCCCTTCCCGCGCGACCCTGGGCGAGCCAACGATTCAATACCTTGCACGCCGGGTGGCTTGTCGGTATTCGATATTTCTCGGCAAGAGAAGCAACGCTTCAGTGAGCAGGCTGGGTAAGGGTGGGCAACGATTTGTGGTAGCCACTATGAGGCGCCCACCCTTGCCCAGCCTGCGCACCCACACGTAGGCATGAAAGAAGCGATGGTGCACCGACACGTAGGCACAGTGGTTTCCCGTCCCCTACCCGAAGTGGACCCAGACAAGTGCCACCGCGTGCGCTACCGTAACGGCTTCGCGATTCACAAGGCACAGCCCCATGGCCATCGGACAATTTGCATACGCCAACAACTGCAACCGCTTTCTGGCAGCCCCCGCCCTGGATGCGCAGCCCTTCGCGGTCTGCGGCATCCCCTTTGATGGTGCAGTCACCAACCGGCCCGGTGCGCGCTTTGGCCCACAGGAAATCCGCCGCGCCTCGCTGATGCTGTGCGATGGCACACATCCCTTCTTCGACGTCAGCCCGTTGGAACACCTGGGCGATGCGGCCGACATGCGCCTGCCCAATGCTTCGCCGCTAACCGAAGTGCGCACGGCGATCCAGCAGCAGGCCGCAGTCCTGATGGCGCGCCACCACTGCGTCTTCATCGGCGGCGACCACTCGGTGACGCTGCCGCTGCTGCGCGCCCTGCATGCCCAGCACGGTGCGGTGGCGCTGATCCATTTCGATGCCCATTGCGACACCTGGACCACGCACTTTGACGAACCCTCGGGACACGGAACCTGGACCTATGAGGCGATCCAGGAGGGCCTTGTTCAACGCAACCAGGTGGTGCAGATTGGCATCCGCTCCAGTGGCGAGCGCGCTGCCCGCGAGTATGTGCAAGACCAGGGCGGCCTGATCTACACTGCACGCGACCTGCGCGGCAAGGATGGCAGTGGGCTTGCCGGCATCATCGACCAGATCAAGGCCCGCATCGGCAACACGCCGTGCTACCTGACGCTGGACATCGATTGCCTGGACCCGGCCTTTGCGCCTGGCACCGGCACACCCGAGCCCGGTGGCATGGCGAGTTCGCAGGTCATGACTTTTCTGGAAGAGCTGGCAGCGCTGAACTTTGTCGGCATGGACTGCGTGGAAGTGGCGCCTGCCTATGACCATGCAGAGCTCACCAGCAACGCGGCAGCACAGTTCATCTGGACCTATGTGTGCGGCCAGATCGCCAAGACGGCGGCCTCTGCGCGCTGAAGCACAAGGAATACGTTCATGTTGCTCGACTCCGATACCCAGCTGAACCAGAAAAGCTATTACGAGGCCACGGTGCAGCGCGAACCCTTGGGCACGCCGCTGCAGGGCGACATCAAGGCCGATGTGCTGGTGGTGGGCGCCGGCTTTGCAGGCCTGTCGGCAGCCATAGAGCTGGCCCAGCGCGGCTACCAGGTGGTGGTGCTGGAGGCGGACCGGGTCTGCAGCGGCGCGTCGGGGCGCAATGGTGGCCAGGCCATCGTGGGCTATGCCAGCGGCCAGGAGCCGTTTGAGCAGCAGCTGGGCAAAGCCGATGCAAGGCGGGCCTGGGACATGTCGCTGGAAGCTCTGGCGCTGATGGACCAGCGCATTGCCGACTTCCAGATCGACTGCGACCGCGTCTCCGGCTATCTGTACGTGGCCGACTCGCCGCGCAAGGCGCGCGCGCTGGAAGCTGACCTGCAGGCGCTGGAGCGCGACTACGGTTTTCAGACGGAGTTCTGCACCGGCACTGCGGTGCAGCGCCACATCCAGAGCCCGCGTTATTGTGCGGCCGCCTATGAGCGCCAGTCGGGACACCTGCATCCGCTCAAATATGGTCTGGGACTGGCGCGTGTTGCGCGCGCACTGGGGGTGCGGATTTTTGAGCAATCCGCGGTGCTGGATCTGCAGCGCGGCACGCGAATGGTGGCACGCACCGCGCAAGGGTCGGTCAGCGCCTCCTGGGGCGTGCTGGCCGGCAACTGCACCTTGGGGGAATACGGCGCGCAGGTGGCTCCCGAACTGCAGCCGCGCATCATGCCGGTGGGCACCTACATCATTGGCACGGCGCCCCTGGGTGCCGCGCAGTGCGCGCAGCTGATACCCAGCAACGCCTCGGTCTGTGACAACAACTTTGTGCTGGACTATTTTCGCTTCAGTGCCGACCGGCGCATGCTGTTTGGCGGGCGTGTGAGCTACTCCACGCGCACCCCGAAAAACCTGGGCGCGGTGATGGCCGCACGCATGGCCCAGGTTTTTCCGCAATTGCAGGATGTGGCAGTGGACTTTGTCTGGGGTGGCTTTGTGGACATCAGCATGAACCGCGCACCTGACTTTGGCCGCCTGGGCGGCAACCTGTTTTACCTGCAGGGGTTCAGCGGCCACGGCGTGGCCCTGACCGGTCTGGCCGGCAAGGTGCTGGCCGAGGCCGTGGCCGGCCAAGCCGAACGCTTTGACGTGTTTGCCAGCCTGAAGCACCAGAAATTTCCCGGCGGCACGCTGTTGCGCACACCTAGTTTGGTGCTGGGCATGGCCTACCACCAGCTTAAAGACCTGCTGTAGTCTCACCAGCCACCAGCCACCAGCTACCAGCTACCAGCCGCCTGGCAGCCGCCGCACGGAAGCTCAGGCCAGCCGGGCCAGCTCCGCCTGAATCGCCTTTGCCAGCAGCGGACCGTAGTGGGCGATATCGGAGAGCGGCGCATAGCCGTAGCCAATCACCAGCCCCTTGGCATCTGTGCGTTCCAGGCAATAGGCGCTCAGCGCCCGCACCGTCATGCCCAGGGCGCCTATGCGCAGCGCTAGAGCCTTGTCATCCACCGCAGTGGGCAGGCGCAGACACAGGTGCAGGCCCTGCTCGGCCCCCGAGATGTGCGCGTGCTGGCCCAGGCAAGGTTGCAAGGCGGCCAAGAGGCACTGGCGGCGTTCGGCGTAGCTGTGGCGGGCGCGGCGCAGGCTGCTGGCAAAGTGGCCCAGTTCGATGAACTCGGCCAGGGCCGCCTGCAAGGGCATCTGACCGGGGCGGTTCAGGTCGTAGTGCGCCTGCTTGAAGGCGCCCACCAGGCGCTTGGGTACCACCAGATAACCCAGCTTCAGGCCCGGGTACAGCACCTTGGAAAACGAGCCCATGTAGAGCACGCGCTGGTCCTGGTCCAGCCCGGCCAGCGAAGACAGTGGCGGGCCACTGAAGCGGAACTCGCTGTCGTAGTCGTCTTCCAGAATCCAGGCGTTGTGGGTGGCGGCAATGGACAACAGCTGTTGCCGGCGCGGCAGCGACATCACGGCGCCGGTGGGGTACTGGTGTGAGGGCGTGGTGTAGATCAGGCGCGGCGGACGCTTTTCGTCGGCGGGGCAGGGGGCCATGCCATGCTGGTCCACCATCACCGGATGTGGCTTGAGGCCGGTGGCCATAAAGGCCTTGATGGCGCCCCAGTAGGCCGGGTCTTCCAGCCAGACGGTATCGCCATGGTCGCCCAGCAGCTGGGCACACAGCTCCAGTGACTGCTGGGTGCCGCTGGTGATGATGACCTGCTCCACCTCCAGCGGTACGCTGCGAAACACGCGCAGGTAGTCGGCCACGGCACGGCGCAGCGGCGCGTGGCCACCGGTATCGCTGTAGTCCAGCATCTCGGGATAGGTCATGCGCCAGTGCTTGTTTTGCAGGCGCTGCCACAGGGCTACCGGAAAGGCGCTGAAGTCGGCCGGGCCGGGCGTGAAGGGTTGCACCTCCAGCTGCGTGGCGCAGAACGTGGTGGAGAGGGCGGTGCCGCGTTTGGAGAGCTGGGCCTGGGCGCTGCTGGCCCTGGCATGCTGGGTGCGCGCCTGGGCTCGGGGCACGTTGTCGTGCACATAGGTGCCGCTGCCCACGCGGCTGACCAGATAACCTTCCACCCCCAGCTGGTTGAGCGCTGCCACCACCGTGTTGCGAGAGAGTTGCAGGTCTTGCGTGAGCTCGCGGCTGGAGGGCAGGCGGTCACCGGCGGCCAGTTTGCCGTCCAGAATGGCGCGGCGCATGGCCTCGTAGAGCTGGCGGTGCAGCGGCATGTTGTCTTGTTGGCGCAGACGCTCCATTTCGGTGAGCAGTAGTTCGGACAGCATGCGGATTCCTGTGTTTTCGATGTTTCTTAACTGGCACCATGAAGCCACCCCAAATGGCTCTGCAATGCGTCCAATTCTGCAACACAATCATGCAAAGGACACGGAGACACCGATGAAAAAGCCACCCGCACTGGTCTGGCTCCCTGCGGACCACAGACTGCTTGGAAGCGCCGAGCGCAGCATGCCTTTTCTGGTGCTGGGCGACAAATACGCCCGTGCCGTCAAGGTCAACGCGAACTGCCAGCCGCTGCTGTTTCCCCTCGCCGATGCCGACCAGATCGACACCCTGCTGGGCCTGGTCGATGGTGTCGTGCTCACCGGCTCCCCCTCCAACGTGCACCCGACGCGCTTTGGCTCCGAACTAAGCGACCCGACCCTGATGCTGGACGAAGTGCGTGATGGCTTGACGCTGCCCCTGGTGCAGGCTTGTGTGGCGCAGGGTGTGCCGCTCTTGGGCATCTGCCGCGGCTTTCAGGAAATCAATGTGTCCCTGGGCGGCACGCTGCATCAAAAAGTCTACCAACTGCCAGGCCACCTGGAACACCGCGAATCACCCGAAGGCAGTTACGAACAGCAATACGGCCCCAGTCACAGCGTGCGCTTGGAAACCGGTTCCGTATTTGCACAGTGGGCGGGTGCGCTGGAGGCCCAGGTGAACTCGGTGCATGGCCAGGGCGTGGATCGTTTGGCACAGGGATTGCGTGCACTGGCCCATGCACCGGATGGCCTGGTGGAAGCCTTTGAAGTCACGGGTGCCAAGGTCTTTGCCTATGCGGTGCAATGGCACCCGGAATGGAAGGCCACAGACAACCCGTTTTATGCCGCGATTTTCCAGGCTTTTGGCGATGCCTGCCGTGCGCGCCAACTTCTGCGCGCCGTTGGATAAAAAGTATTTAGTACGCTGCCACGCAGCAAGGAGAGAGCAATGAGTGAAACCAAAAATATGAATTTCAACGACCTGGAACAGTGGCTCAACGAGCGCCGCGTGACCGAGGTGGAATGCCTGGTACCCGACTTGACCGGGGTGGCGCGCGGCAAAATCTTGCCCCGCGCCAAGTTCACCGAAGACCGCGGCATGCGCCTGCCCCAGGCGATTGTGGCCATGGGCGTGACCGGGGAATTTCCCGAGAGCGGCCCTTACTACGATGTGATCGACCCCACCGACAAGGACATGCAGCTGCGCCCCGACCCCAGCACCGTGCGTATCGTGCCCTGGGCCGCCGACCCCACCGCGCAGGTGATCCATGACTGCTTTGACCACAGTGGCAACCTGGTGCCGTTTGCACCGCGCAGCGTGCTGCGCCGCGTCTGTGACCTGTTTGCCGCCGAGGGCTTGCAGCCCATCGTCGCGCCCGAGCTGGAGTTTTACCTCACCGCCCGTAACACCGACCCCAACACCTTGCTGAAGCCGCCGATTGGCCGCAGCGGCCGTGCCGAGACCTCGCGCCAGGCCTACAGCATTGACGCGGTGAACGAGTTCGATCCGCTGTTCGAAGAAATCTACGACTACAGCGACAAGATGGAGCTCAACGTGGACACGCTGATCCACGAGGTCGGTGCCGGTCAGATGGAGATCAACTTCTTCCACGCCCAGCCGCTGGGCCTGGCCGACGAAGTCTTCTTCTTCAAGCGCACCGTGCGCGAGGCCGCGCTGCGCCACGATATGTACGCCACCTTCATGGCCAAGCCGATTGCCGGTGAACCGGGCAGTGCCATGCATGTGCACCAGAGTCTGCTGGATGTGGCGTCTGGCAAAAACGTATTCAGCAACCCGGATGGCACACCATCCGAGATGTTCATGCACTACATCGGTGGCCTGCAGCGCTACATTCCGGCCGCCATGGTGCTGGTGGCACCGTATGTGAACAGCTACCGCCGCCTCTCCCGCAATACGGCCGCGCCCATCAATATCGAGTGGGGTTATGACAACCGCACCGTGGGCATTCGCTCGCCGATTTCTTCTCCCGCTGCACGGCGGGTGGAGAACCGCGTGATCGGTGCCGATGCCAACCCCTATGTGGCCATGGCCATGACCCTGGCCTGCGGTTACCTGGGCATCAAGAACAAGATCAAGCCCAAGCCCGAGATGCGAGGTGATGCCTATCTATCGGCCTATTCGCTGCCGCGCAGCCTGGGTGAGGCACTGGACTGGTTGCGCAAGGAAACCGATCTGCACGAGATCCTGGGCAAGGAGTTCGTCACGGTCTACACCGAGATCAAGGAACTGGAATTCGATGAATTCATGAAAGTCATTTCGCCCTGGGAGCGCGAGCACCTGCTGCTGCACGTCTAAGCCCCGTTGCATTCAACTATTGATTCAGACACCGACAGGATTTTTATGAACACCAAATCATTTGCACCGGTGATTGCACCACCCGCGCTGGTTGTGAAAGCACAGGCCATGGACACCAAGGCGCTTCAGGCTTTGGACAGCGCGCACTACATCCACTCGTTTACCGACCATGGCGATCTGGCCACGCGCGGTGCGCGCGTCATGACGCACGCCGAAGGCATTTATGTCTGGGACTCCGAAGGCAAAAAAGTGCTGGATGGCATGAGCGGCCTGTGGTGTGTGAACGCCGGCTATGGCCGCAAGGAACTGGCCGACGCGGCCTACCAGCAGATGATGACGCTGCCCTACTACAACAGTTTCTTCCAGACCACCAATGTGCCGGCCACCCGCCTGGCGGCCAAGCTGGCTTCACTGGCGCCGGATGTGGGAGACCGCAGCTTCAACCATGTGTTCTACAGCAGCAGCGGCAGCGAGAGCAACGACACCAATGTGCGCATGGTGCGCCGCTACTGGGACCTGCTGGGCCAGCCACAGCGCAAGACCATTATTGGCCGCATCAACGGCTACCACGGCAGCACCATGGCCGGCGCCTCACTGGGCGGCATGAGCGGCATGCATGCCCAGGGCGATTTGCCGATTCCCAATATCACCCACATCGGGCAGCCGTATTTTCTGGAGAACGCACTGCCTGGCGAGAGCGAGGACGCCTTCGGCCTGCGCGCTGCGGGCTGGCTGGAAACCAAAATTCTGGAACTGGGCGCCGACAAGGTGGCGGCCTTTATTGGCGAGCCGGTGCAGGGCGCCGGCGGCGTCATCATTCCGCCCGCTACCTACTGGCCTGAGATCCAGCGCATTGTCGACAAGTACGGCATTTTGCTGATCAGCGACGAAGTGATTTGCGCCTTTGGCCGTCTGGGTCACTGGTTTGCCTACGAAAAATTTGGCTACAAACCCGATCTCGTGACCTTTGCCAAGGGCGTGACCAGCGGCTACATCCCGCTGGGCGGCGTCATGGTGGGCAACCGCGTGGCCGAGGTGCTGATTGAAAAAGGCGGCGAGTTCAACCATGGCTACACCTACAGTGGCCACCCGGTGGCCTGTGCCGTGGCGCTGGCTAATTTGGAATTGATGGAGCGTGAAAACCTGGTGGGCCGGGTCAAGGACGATATCGGCCCCTATCTGGCGCAGCGCTTTGCCGAACTCAACCAGCATCCGCTGGTGGGCATGGCCGAGACCTGCGGTTTTACCGCAGGCCTGGTGCTGCTGAAAAACAAGCAGACGCTGGAGCGCTTTGATGACAACCTGGGCGTGGGCATGGTCTGCCGCGGCCACTGTTTTGGCAACGGGCTGATCATGCGCGCCGTGGGTGACCGCATGATTATTGCGCCCCCACTGGTGATGACCCATGCGCAGATCGACGAAATGATGGCGCTGATCGTAAAGTGCCTGGATTTGACCTATGCGGATGCCCAGAAAAACGG
>JAYVNF010000004.1:0-7935 GCA_043758575.1 Rhodoferax sp. | reverse complement strand
GCTGGCGCGTGGCGCGCAGGGCACTGGGCAGGTCCAGGCCGCTGGCAGCCAGGCCCTGGCACAGCGACTGCATGGCCGAGCGTGCGGGCACACCGCTGGCCAGCAAGTGCAGCTGACTGGCGTAACGCCGGCGCACACGCTGGCCAAAGCGGGAATAGGCCGATGCAGGGGACAAGGAGTGAGGGGTATTGGCAGACCCGCTGGAGGCGCTGAGGGCGGCTGGCGCGGCGGCGTTGGGGGTCATAATTCCTGCCATGGTGAAGACTGAACAATGGCACGCGTGAATGCGATTCCATCACGGTGGCTGAAGGCCTTTGCGTCGCTTGCGCGCTGGGCCTTGTGGATTCTTGCGTCGGCCTGGATCACCTTAGGCCTGCTCTGGAGCGGATTGCATTTTCTGATTGTGCCGCGAATCGGCGAATTCCGTCCGTGGCTGGAACAGCAGGCCAGCCAGCGCATGGGCATTACCGTGCGCGTGGGCGACATTCTGGCCACATCCAACGGCCTGATCCCTTCGGTGGAACTGCGCGATGTGTGCCTGCTGGACGCACAGGGCCGCGAGGCCTTGCGCCTGCCCTCGGTGCTGGCGGCCCTCTCGGTGCGCTCGGCCGTGGGCCTGGGGTTTGAGCAGCTCTACATTGCCGCGCCCGAACTGGATGTGCGCCGCGCCGCCGATGGCCGTATCTGGATTGCCGGCTTTGCCCTGCCCGATGCCGGGGCCGATGGCAGTGGTGCTGCCGACTGGGTGTTTGCCCAGCCCGAGCTGGTGGTGCGCGGTGGCCGGGTGCGCTGGAGCGACGAGCTGCGCGACCTGCCGATGCTGGAGCTGACGGACGTGGATGTGCTGATTCGCAACCGCCACCGCGTGCACAGTGTGCGTGTGGATGCCGATCCGCCAGCGGGCTGGGGTAGCCGCCTGTCGGTGCTGGGGCGGTTTCAGCAAGCGCTGTTCTCCACCCGTGCCGGCGACTGGCGTAACTGGCGTGGCCAGCTGTTTGCACAGGCCCAGCAGGTGGACCTGGAGCAGCTGCGCAACTACGTGGACCTGGGCGTGGACCTGCGCCAGGGCGCGGGCTCGCTGCGCGCCTGGGTCGATGTGGACCACGCCGCCGTCACCGGCGCCACCGCCGATCTGGCGCTGCAGACCGTCACCGTCAAACTGGCACCCCAGCTGGAGCCGCTGGAGCTGGAACAGGTGAGCGGGCGCCTGGGCCTGCGCCTGCTGCCCGGCGGGCGGGAAATCAGCAGCCAGGCGCTGGCCTTTGCCACCCGCGACGGCCTGCACTGGCCCGGTGGCAATGTGCAGCTCAATCTGCAAGACGCCCAGGGCAAGCAGAGCGCACAGGGCAGCCTGGTGGCCGACCGCCTGGACCTGGCCGCCATCAGCGAGATTGCCAACCGCCTGCCCCTCAATGCCGCCGTGCACGACGGTTTCGGGCGGCTGGCGCCCCAAGGTCTGGTGGAGCAGCTCAAGCTGGACTGGAGCGGCGACATCGCCAGCCCGCAGCGCTTTGCGGCCCAGGGCCGGGTCAGCCAGCTGGTGCTGGCGGCCCAGCCCCATGTGGCCAGCGCCAGCCAGCCAACCGGCATTGGCATCCCCGGCCTGCGCGGCGGCGCCGCGGACTTCGATTTGAACCAGAGCGGCGGGCGCGCCACGCTGGCGCTGGAAGATGGCAGCGTGGAATTCCCGGGCGTGTTTGCAGAGGCGGTGGTGCCCTTCGATGGGCTGACCGGCGAGGTGCAGTGGAAGCTGGAGGGCACGCACATCACGGTGCAGACCAACCGCCTGCACTTTGCCAACACCGACGCCCAGGGCGAGGCGCAAATCAAATGGCAGACCGCCACCCCGCTGCGCGGCGCAGCACTCGAGCAGCGCTGGCCCGGCGTGCTGGACCTGAGTGGCAGCCTGGTCCGCGCCAACCTGGCAGCCCTGCCGCGCTACCTGCCACTGCAGATGAACCCGCTGGCGCGTGACTACCTGGCGCAAGCCCTGGTGGCCGGCGTTGGCAGCAATGCCACATTCCGGGTCAAGGGCGACCTGGCCAAATTCCCTTTCAGCGCGCCCAAGCAGGGTGAGTTCCAGATTGCCGGCGATTTTCAGAATGCCAGCTACGCCTATGCCCCGGCCCTGGTCATGGGGCCCGACAGCTCACCCTGGCCGCTGCTGACCCAGGCCTCGGGCGCACTGCTGCTGGACCATGACAGCCTGCACATCAAGGCCGCCAAAGGCCTGCTCTCCAGCGGCAGCGGCCTGCAGTTCAGCAAGACCGAGGTGGCCATCAGCCGACTTTTTGATGCGCCGCTGGTGGAGGTCAATGCCGAGGCGCGTGGCCCGCTGACCGAGGCCCTGGCCTTTGTCAACGCCAGTCCGCTGGGCGGCTGGATCGGCAACGCCCTGGCCCGCACCAGCGTCTCGGGCGTGGCCGACTACAAGGTCAAGCTGGCCATCCCGGTGGAGCATGCGGACAAGACCACGCTGCAGGGCAGCGTCACGCTGGGCGCCAATGACTTCCAGTACGCCCCCGGTGTGCCGCGCCTCGGGCGCGCCAAGGGCGTGGTGGCCTTTAGCGAAAGCGGCTTCTCGCTCAACGGCGTGCAGGCGCGCGCCCTGGGGGGGGATGTGCGCCTGGAAGGGGGCCTGAATTTTGGCAACTCGGCACTGGCGCGCAGCACGCCCGGTGCCCTGCGCATCCAGGGCGTGGTCAGCGCCGAGGGCCTGCGCCAGGCCAGCGAACTGGGGCTGGCCGCCCGGCTGGCGCAGTTCAGCAGCGGCAGCGCTGCCTACAGCGCGACCCTGGCGGTCAAGTCCGGTGCGCCCGAACTGCTGGTGAACAGCAATTTGAGCGGCCTGGCGCTGAACCTGCCGGCGCCCTTTGCCAAGGCAGCCGAAACGCCGCTGCCGCTGCGCCTGGAGAGCAGCCTGCTGCGCGCCTCCACACAGCCGGGCGCGCGCCTGCAGGACCAGCTGCAGCTGGAGCTGGGCAAGCTGGCCAGCGTGGTCTATGTGCGCGACATCGCCGGCGCCGAACCCCGGGTGCTGCGCGGCGCCATCGCGGTCGGCCTGGGTGGCAACGAAGCGGCGCCGCTGCCCGCCGAGGGCGTGGTGGCCAATCTGAATGTGAACCAGCTGGACCTGGATGCCTGGAGCGCCGTGGCCGCGCGCCTGGCGGGTACGCCAGCCGGCGCAGGCCCAGCCGGCAACTCTGCTGCGGGTACTGCGGGTGCTGCTGGTAACGCGGCGGCCTGGGACGCCGCCGCTCTGTCCTACCTGCCCAGCAGCGTCGCCCTGCGCGCCCACGAGTTGTTGCTGGGGGGGCGTAGCTTCAAGCAACTGGTGCTGGGCGGTGCGCGCGACGGTCTGGTGTGGCGCGGCAATGTGGACGCCAGTGAGCTCAGCGGCTACCTGGAGTACCGCCAAAGCAGCGGAGCCATGCCCGGGCGCGTCTATGCCCGGCTGACCCACCTGGTGCTGGGCCAGTCGACCCAGGCCGACGTGGAAAACCTGCTGGACCAGCAACCGGCCACGATTCCGGCGCTGGACGTGGTTGTGGAGGATATGGAGCTGCGCGGCAAGAAGCTGGGACGGCTGGAGATCCAGGCCGTCAACCTGGGTGGCAACGCGCTGGTGGCCGCGGGCGGCACGGCCGCTGCGGGCGGGTCCGCGCGGGATGCGGTGCGCGAGTGGCGCCTGAACCGCTTCAACATCAGCACGCCCGAGGCCACGCTCACCGCCAGCGGCAACTGGGCGCTGCTGAATGCGCAGGCCAGCACGGCGCCGGCCGGCGCGCGCGAGCGCCGCCGCACCGCCCTGAACTTCAAGCTGGACGTGGCGGACTCGGGCGACTTGCTCAAGCGCCTGGGCATGCCCGGCGTGATTGCCAAGGGCAAGGGCCTGGTGGCCGGCCAGGTGTCCTGGCTGGGTTCGCCGTTTTCACCCGACTACGCCAGCATGGGCGGCGGCTTCAACGTCAACATGGAGTCCGGCCAGTTCCTCAAGGCCGACCCTGGCATTGCCAAGCTGCTGGGTGTCCTGAGCCTGCAGTCGCTGCCGCGCCGGCTGGCGCTGGATTTTCGCGATGTGTTCAGCGACGGCTTTGCCTTTGACTTTGTGCGCGGCGATGTCAGCATCGAACAGGGCATGGCCCACACCAGCAACCTGCAGATGAAGGGCGTGAACGCCGCCGTGCTGATGGAGGGCCAGGCCGATATCGCCAAAGAGACGCAAAGCCTCAAGGTGGTGGTGATACCCGAGATCAATGTGGCCAGCGCCTCGGTGCTGTACGCCGCCATCAACCCGCTGATCGGGCTGACCACGTTTTTGGCCAACGTGATACTGCGCCGCCCGCTGATAGACGCCAACACCCAGGAGTTTTTGATTGATGGCAGCTGGGTCGATCCGCACATCACCAAGGTGGAACGCAAGACCGAGCCCGCGCCCGCCGGCAAATAATCCCAAGGAGAGTCGCCATGAAAGTTGCAGCCATTCAAATGGTGTCCACGGCCCAAGTCGCCGACAACCTGGAGCAGGCCCGCACGCTCTTGCAGCAGGCCGCCGATCAGGGCGCCGAGCTGGCCATACTGCCGGAATACTTTTGCCTGATCGGCCAGCACGATGGCGACAAGCTGGCCATCCAGGAGGCCTTTGGCAGCGGGCCGATCCAGCAGTTTCTGGCCGATACGGCGCGGCGCTTAGGCCTGTGGCTGGTGGGCGGCACGCTGCCGCTGACCGGGGCCGGGGACAACAAGGTGTTCAACAGCGCGCTGGCCTTCAACCCGCAGGGAGCGTGCGTGGCGCGCTACGACAAGATCCATTTGTTCCGCTTTGACAACGGGCGCGAGGCCTATGACGAGTCGCGCGTGCTGGAGCGCGGCCATACGCCCACCCGCTTTGCCCTGCCCTCCATCGACGGTCACACCTGGCAGATCGGCATGAGCGTGTGCTACGACCTGCGCTTTGCCGAACTCTACCGCGCCTATGCCGCCGAAGGGGTGGACCTGTTGCTGGTGCCGGCCGCCTTCACCCACACCACGGGCAAGGCGCACTGGGAGGTGCTGCTGCGCGCCCGGGCGATTGAAAACCTGGCCTATGTGGCCGCCGCCGCCCAGG
Source organism: Rhodoferax sp. (assembly GCA_043758575.1). GTDB lineage: Bacteria > Pseudomonadota > Gammaproteobacteria > Burkholderiales > Burkholderiaceae_C > Allorhodoferax. The sequence continues at coordinate 2,828 of JAYVNF010000004.1, read as the reverse complement.
GCGGCGTGCACGCAGGCGGGCGCCAGACCTGGGGCCAGTCCATCCTGATCGACCCCTGGGGCCATGTGCTGGCGCAGCAGCCGCAAGGGTCGGGCGTGGTGCTGGCCGAGCTGGATGCGGTGGCCCTGCAGCACTGGCGCAGCCAGCTGCCGGCGCTGCAGCACCGGGTCCTATAGAGTCTGGTCTTTTGTGTCTTCGGCCGTCTGCGGTGGGTCCCCATCGGGGCGGCCGGAAAACATGGTCCACCAGATGATCCCTATAAAAAGCAATCCAGCCCCAATGGCTTCAATCAACAACAGTGTCATGGTGAATTCTTTGGTGCGGTGGTGTGGAGCCCTGATTGTAGGAATGCTGGCCGGCTGCGGCAGTGCGCCCCTGCACTATCCTGCCGCCACGCCACCCGTCACCGGTGGCGGCGCCCGTGCACCCGGCGCTGCGGGTGTAGCCGGTGCAGCCGGTGCTGCGGGCACCGCCGCGCCCACCGCGGGCCCGGGCTCGCCCAAGGGCCGCTGGACCGCCGTGGCCTGGAACGAGCTGCCGGGCTTTGAAGACGACAACCTGTATGAGGCCTGGAACGCCTGGATCAAAAGCTGCGAGCGCCCCGCGCCCACCTTTGCCAGCTTCTGTGGCGAGGTGCGCCGCCTGAGCATTGCCACGTCCGAGCAGCAGCGCGAGTGGATGCGCCAGTCGTTCCAGCCGCAGCGCTTGGAGAGCAGCCAGGGTGACCCCAATGGCTTGCTCACCGGTTACTTTGAGCCGCAGCTGGACGCCAGCCGCGTGCGCACCGCCGCCTTCAGCGTTCCGATCTACCAACCGCCGCGCGATCTGGCGCAGCGCAAGCCCTGGTACAACCGCCACGACATGGACACCCTGCCCGAGGCCCAGGCAGCGTTGCAGGGCCGGGTGATTGCCTATGTGGCCGACCCGGTGGATGCGCTGGTGTTGCAAATCCAGGGTTCGGGGCGGCTGCGCCTGGCGCAGGGCGACGGCAGCTACAAGCTGGCGCGGGTGGCCTATGCCGCCACCAACGAGCAGCCCTACCGCAGCGTGGGCCGCTGGCTGCTGGACCAGGGCCTGATCAAAGACGCCTCCTGGCCTGGCATCAAGGCCTGGCTGGCACAAAATCCGCAGCGCCAGCAGGAGCTTTTATGGACCAATCCGCGCGTGGTGTTTTTCCGGGAAGAAGCCATGACCGAGCTGGACGCCGCCTTCGGCCCCAAGGGTGCGCAAGGCGTGGCCCTGACACCGGGCCGCTCGATTGCGGTGGATGCCGCCGGCAGCATTCCCTATGGCACACCGGTCTGGCTGGTCTCCAGCGGGCCGCAGACCCGGCTGCAGCGCCTGGTGCTGGCACAGGACACCGGCAGCGCCATCAGCGGTGCGGTGCGCGCCGACTACTTTGCCGGCTGGGGCAACGAGGCCCAGGAACTGGCCGGACGGCTGCGCCAGCCGCTGCAGATGTGGGTGATCTGGCCCAAGTAGTTGGGATCACGTTACCATGGGCCTCGCCACGATGTACCAAGATGAATAGGAGCACCCCATGAGCAGCAACTCGGCAATGCGCGAGATCGACGAGCGCACCAATCTGACCGGCAACAGCATGTTCGAGCTGCTGTTGTTTCGCCTGGGGGAAGCCAATGGAACGGCCAAGCGCGAGCTGTTTGGCATCAATGTGTTCAAGGTGCGCGAGATCATGGTCATGCCCGAGGTCACCGCCATGGTCAACGCCCCCAACACCGTCATGGGCGTGGCCAATATCCGCGGCCAGATGATTCCAGTCATCAACCTGCCGCTGATCACCGGCTGCAACCCGACCAAGGGCCTGGGCATCTTGCTGGTGACCGAGTTTGCCCGCACCACCCAGGCCTTTGCGGTGGAAGAGGTCAACGAAATCGTGCGCCTGGAATGGAAGCAGGTGCTCTCGGCCGAGGGCACCGGTGGCGGCCTGGTGACCAGCATTGCGCGCCTGGACGGCAATGCCGAAAACACCCGCCTGGCGCAGGTGCTGGACGTGGAGCAAATCCTGCGCGATGTGTTCCCCGAGCAGCACAAGAGCATCCAGGAAGGCACGGTGCTGCCCACCGCCGTGATCCCGGCAGGCTCGGTGGTGCTGGCCGCCGACGACTCAGCCGTGGCGCGCATGATGATCGAGCAGGGCCTGAAGGCCATGAACATCCCCTACATCATGACCAAGAGCGGCAAAGAGGCCTGGGACAAGCTGGCCTCCATGCAGGTAGAGGCGGCCGCCGAAGGCAAGACCATGAAACAAAAGGTCGCCCTGGTGCTGACCGATCTGGAAATGCCGGAGATGGACGGCTTTACGCTCACGCGCAACATCAAGCAGGACGTGCGCTACGCCGGTATTCCGGTGGTGATTCACTCGTCGCTGACTGGCAGCACCAACGAGAGCCATGTGAAGAGCGTGGGTGCCGACGCCTATGTGGCCAAGTTTGTGGCCGAAGAGCTGGGTGCCACGATTCGCAAGGTGCTCGAGCGCTGATGTGATGCTGGACGCGGCCTGCAAGGGTTTTCCGCTGGCCGCGGTTCCGGTTGCTCTAGAGGACATTGCCTCACGTGGCTGGCAGCTGCTGGCCGACGATCTGGCCTATCCGCTGGCCGTTCTCCAGCGCTCGGCACTGCAGCACAACCTGGTCTGGATGCAGGCCTATGCCCAGCGCCGCGGCGTGTACCTGGCCCCGCACGGCAAAACCACCATGTCCCCCGAGCTGTTTCGCATGCAGCTGGACGCGGGCGCCTGGGGCATCAGCTTTGCCACGGTGTTTCAGCTCGGCGTGGGGGTGTGCGCGGGTGTGCGCCGCGCCATCATC
>JAYVNF010000003.1:0-2522 GCA_043758575.1 Rhodoferax sp. | reverse complement strand
ACGCCAGGCATGCCTTTGGCAGCAGCCGCATCAAAACCTGTCACCTTGCCACCAATCACCGGGCACTGCTCCAGGCTGGCGTAGAGCATGCCGGGCAGCTTCACGTCGATGCCGTATTGCGCGCCGCCATTGACCTTTTGCGGCGTGTCCAAGCGCTTGGTGCGCTTGCCGACAATGGTGAAATCTTTCGGGTCTTTCAGTGCCACTTTTTCTGGCACCGGCAATTTGGACGCGGCTTCGGCCAGGTGGCCATAGGAGGCGCGCTTGCCGCCTGGGCCGGTCACAAAGCCCTGGTCGGCCTTGAGCAGGGCGCGGTCGGTGTTCCATTCGTCGGCGGCTGCGCTGATGAGCATCTCGCGCACCTGGGCGCCGGCCATGCGCAGCTTCTCCCAACCGTCGCGCACCGAGGTGGAGCCTCCGGTGATTTGTGCGCCCAGCAGGGCATTCACATAGACGGCGGCCGGTGGCGCGTTTTGCACCTTCACCGATTTCAGGTTCACATGCAGCTCTTCGGCAATCAGCATGGGCAGCGCGGTGTACACGCCCTGCCCCATTTCAGAGCGGGCACACAGCAGGGTGATGCTGTTGTCATCGGCAATATGGACCCAGGCATTGGGCGTGTGCAAGGTACCGGCTGCAAGCAGGTTGCCGGGGAGCATGACGCCCATCAGCAAGCCGCCGGAAGCGGCGGAAGTGGTCTTGAGGAAACTGCGGCGGGATGTAGTCATGTTCTTGCTCCTCAGGCGCTGCGCATCATGGAAGCCGCATCTTTGATGGCAGCCTTGATTCGGGGGTAGGTGCCGCAACGGCAGATGTTGCCACTCATGGCGTTGTCGATGTCCGAATCGGAAGGGTTTTTGTTGCCGGACAGCAGGGCCGCCGCACTCATCAGCTGGCCCGACTGGCAGTAGCCGCACTGGGGCACATCGTGCTTGATCCAGGCCACTTGCAGAGGGTGGCTGTTGTCCTTGGACAGGCCTTCGACTGTGGAGATTTTTTTGCCCGCCACGCTGGAAACCATGGTCTGGCAGGAACGCGCCGGTTTGCCATCAATGTGCACGGTGCAGGCGCCGCACAGGGCCGCGCCGCAACCGAACTTGGTGCCGGTCATGCCCAGCTCATCGCGTATCACCCACAAGAGCGGGGTATCGGACTCGGCATTGGCAACCACCGTTTTGCCATTGACTTGGAACTTGGTACTCATAGCGCTGTCTCCTTGATTGGTGTCGTGTATTCGAGGCCTGCTGCGCACATGGGGTGCCTTGCGAGCCGCAGTCAGAATAGGCCAGACCGCCCCCAATGCTTGCGCGGGTTTGCCCTAGATCAAATCAGGTATTCTCAAATTGCTACACATTCACCCCCCTTTGCGAAGCGCACCAAGGGCGCTATGCCCTTGCTGCCTATACTGATGCCATGAAATCCATTGCTGACCTTCGCAAAAGTTATGAACGCGCCGAGCTGGACGAAAGCGCATCGCACGCCGATCCGCTGCAGCAGTTTGACCAGTGGCTGAACGAGGCCATCAGCGCCCAAGTACCCGAACCCAACGCCATGACCCTGGCCACCGTGGGCAGTGATTTGCGACCCTCCACCCGGGTGGTGCTAATCAAGGACTTTGATGCGCGCGGCGTCGTCTGGTACACCAACTACGAGAGCCGCAAGGGCCGTGAACTGGGGGGCAACCCGTTTGCCGCGCTGCAGTTCCATTGGGTCGAGCTGGAGCGTGTGGTGCGCATCGAAGGCACGGTTGAGCGCGTCAGCGCAGAAGAGAGTGACGCCTATTTCAACAGCCGGCCACTGGACTCGCGCATAGGCGCCTGGGCCTCACCGCAAAGCCAGGTGATCTCCGGGCGCGGTGTGCTGGTGGCCAATGCGGCCCGCTACGCCGCCCAATTCATGCTGCAGCCGCCGCGTCCGCCGCACTGGGGCGGCTACCGGTTGAAGCCGGACAACTGGCAATTCTGGCAAGGCCGCAAGAGCCGGCTGCATGACCGGCTGCGCTACAGCCTGCAGGCCGACGGCGCGTGGCTGCGCGAGCGTTTGGCGCCCTAGCTAGCATGCGGCTGGCACGGGCATCACGACAAAAAAGGGAGCACCGCCCCATGAAATTCCTCTACCTGCTCGTGTTGCTGGCGCTGGGCTTGCAGGCCATGGGAGCAGAGCTGCTGGTCGGCAGTCCGGCACCCGAGATCCAGGCCAAGTTGCTGGACGGCACCGAGCTGTTCCAGCTTTCACACAAGCGCGGCAAGGTGGTGATCGTGAACTTCTGGGCCACCTGGTGCGCACCGTGCAAGGCAGAAATGCCAGCCTTGCAAGCCTACTTGGACCAACACGCTGCGGACGGTCTGGAAATCCTGGCCATCAGCATGGATGAGCCGCGGGATGCAGCGGCGGTTAAAAAAATTGCGCAGCTCTACCACTTTGAGGTGGCGCTCAAGGCGGACGCCGACTTCAAGGGCCTGGGGCGGATCTGGCGCATGCCCTCCACCTTTGTCATTGACCGGGAGGGCATCCTGCGCAAA
>JAYVNF010000002.1:0-22836 GCA_043758575.1 Rhodoferax sp. | reverse complement strand
CTGGAGCCTGGTGCTGCTGGCCGCCTTTGGCTTGTTGAACCTGCTGGACTCGCGCAGCGGCCGCGCCCTGCGCGCCATGCGCTCCAGTGTGCTGATGGCCGAGGCCATGGGCGTGAACACCCTGCGCCACAAGATTGGCATCTTTGTGCTCGCCGCGCTTTTTGCCAGTGTCTCGGGCTGGCTGTTTGCGCACTTCCAGCGCACGGTGAACCCTTCGCCCTTTGGCCTGCGCATGGGCATTGAATACCTGTTCATGGCGGTGCTGGGTGGTGTCGGTTTTGTCTGGGGCGCCCTGGGTGGCGCGGTGCTGACCAAGCTGCTGGAAGACCAGCTGCAAGTAATCTTGCCCAAGCTGCTGGGAACCAGCGGCAGCTACGAGGTGATTGTGTTTGGCATTGTGCTGGTGCTGGTTTTGAAATACCTGCCCGACGGCGTGTGGTCGCTGGTTGGGCGCTTTCTGCCCAAGCCCGACCGGGTGAATGACTGGCAGCAGGCAAGCGCCCTGCCCGAACGCGCCAAACCGACCCTGGGCGAGACTGTGCTGGTCGCGCGCGACATCCGCAAGCAGTTCGGCGGCCTCACCGCGGTGAAGGACATCAGCTTCTCGATCCAGGCCGGGCAAATCGTCGGCTTGATAGGCCCCAACGGCGCCGGCAAGTCCACCACCTTCAATCTGGTCAGCGGCGTGCTCGGTCTGACCTCGGGCACCGTCACTTTCCGCGGCGAGACCATCAGCGGCCTGCCCTCACGTGCCATCGCAGCCCGTGGCATGAGCCGCACCTTCCAGCACGTGAAGATGATTCCCGAGATGACGGTGCTGGAAAACGTGGCCCTGGGCGCGCAGCTGCGCGGCAGCAAAAGCGCCCTGTCTTCCATGCTGCGCCTGGACCGTGCAGAAGAGCAAAGCCTGCTGCGCGAAGCGGCCCGCCAGCTGGAGCGCATCGGCATGGGCCATGCCCTGTTTGAGCAGGCCGGCAACCTGGCCATGGGGCCACAGCGCCTGATGGAGATTGCCCGCGCCCTGTGCAGTGACCCGGCCCTGCTGTTGCTGGACGAACCCGCTGCTGGTTTGCGGCACAAGGAGAAGCAGGCCCTGATTGCCGTGCTGCGCCAGCTGCGCTCCGAGGGCATGAGCATTCTGCTGGTGGAGCACGATATGGACCTGGTAATGGACGTGACCGACCACATCGTGGTGATGGAGTTTGGCACCAAGCTGATGGATGGCACGCCCAGTGAGGTGCAGCAAAGTCCACAGGTGCGCGCGGCGTACCTGGGCATGGAACATTGAAGGACACAGCATGCGCGAAACCGTTTTATCCATACAGGGTCTGCACGCCGGCTACGGCCGTGCCGAGGTGCTCACCGGCATTGACCTGTCGGCGCCCAAGGGCAGCATCATCACCGTCATAGGCCCCAATGGTGCGGGCAAATCCACTTTTTTGAATGCGCTGATGGGTGTGCTGCCCTCCAGGGGCAGCATCCACTTCGAAGGCCGCAACATCAGCCAGCTGTCCCTCGAAGAGCGCGTCATGCTGGGCATTGCCCTGGTGCCGGAAAAGCGCGAACTGTTTGGCAGCATGCCGGTACAAGACAACCTGTTGCTGGGCGCCTTCCGCCAGGTGCGCCTGAACAACAAGCTGTGGCGCGAACAACTTGACGTGGTCTACCAGATCTTCCCGCGCCTCAGGGAGCGGCGCCTGCAAGTGGCTGGCACCCTGTCGGGTGGCGAACGCCAGATGCTGGCCGTGGGCCGCGCCCTGATGTCGCGCCCCACGCTCTTGATGCTGGACGAACCCAGCCTGGGCCTGGCGCCGCTGGTGGTGAAGGAAATCTTCAAAACCATAGACGCGCTGCGCGCCACCGGCGTCACCACCCTGCTGGTGGAACAGAACGCCCGCGCCGCCCTGGAAACTGCCGACTACGGCTATGTGCTGGAGATGGGCGAAATTGCCTTGCACGGAGCGGCACACGATCTGGCCAAAGACCCGCGCGTGATCGACACCTACCTGGGTGCGGCACGCAAACCGGCCGCAACTGCAGAAAGCGCCGCATGAGTGACTACCAACCCCGCCCCGCAGACATCCAGTTCATTTTAAAAACCGTGCTGGGCGCGCCGGCCTTTTTGCAAAGCCTGCCGGCCTATGCCGAAGTGGACGGCGCGCTGATGGACCAGGTGCTGGAAGAATCGGCCAAGTTTGTCGGCGAGGTGGTGGCCCCGCTGCAGCGCATTGGCGACGAAGTGGGCGCCCGGCATGCGATAGAAAACGGCACGGGCCAGGTCACCATGGCGCCGGGCTTCAGGGACGCCTACCAGAGCTTCTGGCAAAGCGGATGGCCCGCCCTGGCCTGCGCGCTTGAGGACGGCGGCCAGGGCCTGCCTGCCGTGCTGGAGGCCACGCTGTATGAAATGCTGAGCGCCGCCAACCATGGCTGGACCATGGCGCCAGGCCTGCTGCACGGCGCCTATGAATGCATCAAGCACCACGCCAGCGCGGAGTTGAAAGCCCAGTACCTGGAAAAAATCGCCACGGGCGAATGGCTGGCCACCATGTGCCTGACCGAGGCCCACGCCGGCAGTGACCTGGGCGCCGTGCGCACCCGGGCCGTGGTGCAGGCCGACGGCAGCTATCGCCTGAGCGGCACCAAGATTTTTATTTCTGGCGGCGAGCACGATCTCACTGACAACATCGTGCACTTGGTGCTGGCCCGCCTGCCCGATGCACCGCCCGGACCCAAGGGCTTGTCGCTGTTTCTTTGCCCCAAGTTCTACGCCGACGGCACGCGCAGTGCGGTGCACTGCGACCGCATTGAAGAAAAAATGGGCCTGCATGGCAGCCCCACCTGCGTCATGCGGTTTGAAGAGGCAAAAGGCTGGATCGTGGGCGAAGCGGGCAAGGGCCTGAACGCCATGTTCGTGATGATGAATGCGGCGCGCCTGCATGTGGCACTGCAAGGCATTGGCCTGTTGGACGCGGCTTGGCAAAAGGCCGATGCCTATTCACAGGAGCGGCGCCAGATGCGCGCACCGGGTCGAGGAAAGGGTGCGGGGGGCAGCGCAGCACACGCAGTGGCAAGCGTGGGGGCGTTAGTTCAAGCGGACCTGATTGCCGAACACCCGGCCATGCGCCGCATCCTGGACACCCAGCGCGCCTGGGTCGATTGCGGCCGCGTGTTGGCCTACACCACGGCGGTGGAGCTCGATGTCATCCAGCACCATGCGGATGAACAACGCCGGGCCCAGGCCCAGCGCTGGTGTGCTCTGGTCACCCCCGTCATCAAGGCAGCCTTCACGCAGCAGGCGTTCTATGGCGCCAGCGAGTGCCTGCAGGTGTTTGGTGGCCACGGCTATGTGCGTGAATGGGGCATTGAGCAAATCGTGCGCGATGCGCGCGTGGCCATGATTTACGAGGGCACCAACGAGATCCAGGCAATTGACCTGTTGGTGCGCAAGGTGCTCTCCGATGGCGGCGCGGCCCTGTTCGCCCTGCTGCAGGACCTGGAGCAGGCCCTCCCCCTCAACGCACCCAACGCAAGCGGCACTGCCGCTGTGCAGCAGCGCCTGGCCCAGCTGCGCGGCGTGACCCACGCCCTGCTGCAGGCCAGCCAGGACCAGCCTACCCTGGCCTACTGGGTGGCAGACGACTATTTGCGCCTGGTGGCCATGGCCTTGCTGGCCTGGGCCGGCGAGCGCATCGCGGCGGCCTTGCCAGCCGAAGCGCGCGACACTGCGCAACCGGGGTTTGCACCGCAACGCGGGCAAGCGCTGCAGCGCTGGGTGCTGCCGGAATTCGCCATGCGCCTGGCCATCATCGAAGCGCAGCTGCCATAGGCCGCTAAGCCCGGTGCGCCGTATCATCCCAGCCCATGCAACCCTCTGCCGAAAAACCCTTTGTTGAGAAGGTCAACACCCGCTACCTGGAAACCCTGGTGGGCTACAACGCGCGCCGCGCTGCCCTGGCCGTGATCGGCCGCTTCCTGGAAGAAATGGCCATCTACGAGCTGCGGCCGGTGGACTTTTCGACGCTCTCGCTGATCACCCACAACCCCGGCATCACTTCGCGCCAGCTCTGCAACACGCTGGGTTTGCAGGCGCCCAACATCGTGGCCATGGTCAACGGCTTCGAGAAGCGTGGCTTGATTGCCCGCCACGCCCATCCACACGATGGTCGTGCCTTCGGCCTGGTGCTCACCGATGCCGGCCAGGAACTGATGGGCCGGGCCGAGAAAACCGCCTCCAGCCTGGAAACGCAGGTCGCGTCCAAGCTCACGCCCGAAGAGCGCAAGACCATGATCCAGCTGCTGAAAAAGATCTACAAGTAAGCGCCGGCTAGAACGGCAGCCCCACGTAGTTTTCCGCCAGCGAGCGCTGCGCCGCTTCCGAAGAAAACAAGTACGCCATATCGATGTCCTGCAGCTTCTGGTCGTAGGCGCTGGAGGCCGGGAAGGTGTGCAGCAGAGAGGTCATCCACCAAGAGAAGCGCTGCGCCTTCCAGACCCGCGCCAGCGCCTTGGCCGAGTAGCCGTCCAGCCCACTGCTGTCGCCCTGCTGGTAGTGCGCCAGCATGGCGTGGTAGAGGTAGTAGATGTCGGAGGCGGCGCTGTTGAGCCCGCGCGCGCCGGTGGGCGGCACGATGTGGGCGGCGTCACCGGCCAGGAACAGATTGCCATAGCGCATCGGTTCGGCCACATAGGAGCGCAGCGGCGCAATCGATTTTTCGATAGAGGCGCCTGTCACCAATTGCGCTGCCAGCTGCTGCGGCAAGCGGCGCTTGAGCTCGGCCCAGAAGGCGTCGTCGGACCAGTCCTCCACCGTATCGCTCAAGGGCACCTGCAGGTAATAACGGCTCAGCACCTGCGAGCGCAGCGAGCACAGGGCAAAGCCGCGTTCGTGCTTGGCATACACCAGCTCCGGCGACACTGGCTGGGTACGCGAGAGCACGCCCAACCAGCCAAAGGGGTAGACCTTTTCGTATTCCTTGAGCACGTCCCGGGGTATGGACTTGCGGCTCACGCCATGGAAGCCGTCTGCGCCCACCACGAAATCACAGTCAATGCGCACGATGTTGTCGCCATCGCGGTAGGTCACAAAAGGCGTGGCGCTCTTCAAGTCGTGCGGCTGCACATCTTCGGCGTTATGGATGACGATACCTTGCAGGCGCGCGCGCGCATCGTACAAGTCGCGCGTCAGCTCGGTCTGGCCATAGACCAGCACCGAACTGCCGCCGCTGTGCTTATGAATATCCATGCGCTGGAGTTGGCCCTGGTGCGCAATCAGGAAGCCGTGGTGGATTTCACCTTCTTTGTCCATGCGCTGGCCACACTGGGCCTCGCGCATCAGCTCGGCAAAACCGTGCTCCAGCACACCGGCGCGGATGCGGCCCAGCACATAGTCGCGGCTCTGGCGCTCCAGCACCACGGTCTCTATGCCCTGGAGGTGCAGGAGCTGCGACAGCAACAGGCCCGAAGGGCCGCCGCCTATGATGCAAACTTGGGTTTTCATGGGACTCTCCTGGGCGTGGTGATCGGGGATGGTGGTGGTGGTCGTGGTGAGGGTGCACCGCTGCACTGCCTGTTCGGAAGATACGCCGCAAGGGGCCGTTCGGGAATGGCCGATTCGCTTGATTACTTGTACATTTCGAACATGCACCCCACGTCCGCTGCGATCCAGTCCTATGGCTTGTTTGGCGAATCCAGCCACCTGCCCGATGTCATGCACTGCGAGACCATTGCCGCACGCTCCGTCCTGCACGGTTGGGCGCTGGCGCCGCACCGGCACACCCGGCTGCACCAGGTGCTGCTGGTGCAGGCCGGCGGCGGCAGCGCCAGCCTGGACGGCGTGCTCCACACCCTGCAGGCCGGCTCCCTGGTCAATGTGCCGCCCGGCCACGTCCATGCCTTTCGTTTCAAGCGCGGCACCCAGGGCTGGGTGGCTACGCTGGCCGATGAGCTGCTGGATGAAATCCTGGTGCGGGTGGGCGATGTGCGCAGCGATATCGGTCGGGCCGCGGTGGTGCAGGCCCAGCCGCCCATGCAGTTGCTGATGCAGCAGATCTGGGAAGAGTTTTGTGCCCGCTCGCCGGCACGCGCCCTGGTGCTCAGAGGCTTGAGTTCCACCCTGCTCGGCTGGGTGGCCCGCGCCCTGGCGGCAGACCAGCCGGCGCAGAGCCCGGTGGCCGAGCAGGCGCTGGTGCAGCGTTTCAAAGCCCTGCTGGCGGCGCACTTTCTGGAGCACTGGCGGGTTGCAGACTATGCCCGCGCGTTGGCCATTACGCCCACCCACCTGAGCCGCCTGACGCGCGCGGCCACCGGCGCCTCGGCCCTGCGCCTGATCGAGGCCCGCACCCTGCGCGAAGCGCGCCGCCACCTGGCCTACACCCACCTGAGCATTGCCACCATCGCCTACGCCATGGGCTACGCCGACCCGGCCTACTTCACGCGCGTGTTCACCCGGGATGCGGGCATGTCGCCACGGGCGTTTCGGGCGCAGCTGGCTGCACCGAGCTGATCCAGGCGCCGTCGCCTCTTTGCGCACCTTGAACCTTGTTGCATACATTTTCATCGGCGTCTGCAAGTTGTCAGCCTTGACTGGCCGAAGCACCCCACAATGCGTCTTCCCATTGACTGCAGCAGGAGGACCTATGACCCGCAAGACTGACCGACTGGAAGTACTGGCCCATGATCTGGCGAGCCGCTATGGCGAGGGCGATGAGCTGGTGCAAAGCGTGCGCGCAGAGATTCCGCACGCGCCCCAGGCCCAAGCGGTGCAGGCGCGCCCCGGCACCGAGCGCCGGGTGCGCGCTCAGGGCCCCTTTGGCCGCATGAAGCAGCCGCAAACACTAAACATAGCTTAGGTCGCGCAGGTCGTGGCGCAGGTCGGCCGGGCTGCGGCTCTTGCTTTGCAAGCTGACCAGCAACTCCAGGCGCCGGCGCAGCGACACCAGGGTGCGCACCGTGGCCAGGGCCATGTCGGCACGCCGGCCCTTGGTTTCCACCAAAGCCGGGTAGCCCCATAGCGCGGTTTCCGGCTGACCTGGCCACATCGGATGCAGCGCCACGGTTGCAGCATCCAGTGCAATCACAAAGTCCATGCGCGGCGCGCCGTTGCGCGTGAACTCGGTCCAGGGTTTGCAGTACAAGCCATCGGCCGGGATGCCGGTGGTCTGCAGCGCCAGCGCGGTCCAGCTGCTGGGCGCATCGGCAATCTGCTGCGGCACGCCGCAGGAAAACACCTTGAATTTACCCTTGCCAATGTGGCGCAGGCAGGCCTCGGCCAGCAGGCTGCGACAGGCGTTGGCGCAGGAGACAAAAAGGACGTTGCTGACAGACCGGTGCATAGGCCTATCTTAGTAGCGCCTGAGGCGCTACATGTGCACTTCAGATAACAATTTCTCGATCTGCTTGGCATCTACTGCGCCGGGCACGCGCCGGCCATCGGCCAGGAACAGGGTGGGCGTGCCTTCGATGCGGTAGCGCTGGCCAAAATCCAGGTTGCGCTCCATGGCTGTGGTATCGCAGGGCATGATGCCGCCGCCGCTGGCCACCTGGTTCAGGATCCAGTCCTGCCAGGCCTGGCCCCGGTCTTTGGCGCACCAGATCTTCTTGGACTTTTCTTTGGAGTCCGGCCCCAGGATGGGGTAGAGGTAGACGTTCACGGTGACGTTGTCCACCGCCTCGAAGTCCTTCTCGAAGCGTTTGCAGAAGCCGCAGTTGGGGTCCTCGAAGACGGCGATCTTGCGCTGGCCGTTGCCGCGCACGATGGTGAAGAAGTCCTTCTTGGGCAGGTCCTCGAACTTGATGGCCATGAGCTTGTCCAGCTTGTCCTTGGTCAGGTTCTTCTTGCTCTGCGTGTCCACCAGGTTGCCCTGCATCAGGTAGCTGCCCTGGGCATCGGTGTAGTAGAGGTCGGTGCCGTTGATGCGCACCTCGTACAGGCCGGGCATGGGCAGCTTTTGCACCGCATCGATGTTCTTGAACTCGGGCAGGCGCTGGGCCAGGTTTTTGCGGATCTGCGCTTCCTGGGCACACAGGCCCAGGCTCAGGCTGGCCAGCACCACCGTCAGGGCAATGCGTTTTGAAAATAGAGACAGGCGGGGCATACAAATAACTCCTATTGCGCCAGATCGGCCGCCAGCATGCGCTCGCCGTCCAGCTGGTCGCGGTACGTTTCCATCAGGTTTTCAAAGGCCACGCGCTTGGCGCCACTGGCCTGGTCCAACATCTGGCCGCTTGATGTGGCGCTGCTGTCCTGGCACTGCGCCACCAGCTTGCGGCCCACTGCGTACAACTCGGTGTTGTGTTTCTCGCAGGCGTTGACCTGGCGCGTGCGGCTGGCCAGGCTGCCCTCGGAGTTCTTGAGCTGGGCACTGGTTTGTGCCAACTCTTTTTCCAGGGCGGCCACGCGCTCCTGCGTGGTTTTCAGGCGCTGCTCCAGCTCGGACTTGGCGGCCTGCACGCTTTTGTTGTCTTCCTGCGCGGCGTCGAGCGCGGTCTGCAGCTGCTTGTTCTTCTGGCCGTCGGCCGTGGCGCGCGACTGCACGCCCTTGATGCGTTGCTCCAGCGCCGTCTTCTCTTCGTCACTCAGGCGCAGCTTGTCCTGCAAGGCGGTTTGCGCCTGCTGCACGGTTTGCAACTGCGCCTGGGTGCGGCGCAGGGCTTCTCGTTCGCGCGCACCGGGCTTTTCTTCGGCCAACGCCGGGCTGGCCGCGCAGACGGCCAGCAGCAACAGAATAAAAAACTTCATCAAAACTCTCCAAACGAATAGCTGCCACTGGTGGGCAGGGCAATCTTTTTGACCTTCGGCTTGGCGCCGGCGGCCAGCAGCTGCTGGGTCATCTCGGGGCGCTGCAGGTACTCGGCCCAATACAGAGGAGTGAGGCCGTCACGGTCGGGCATGTCGGGGTTGGCGCCGTGCTGCAGCAGCAAGGCCAGCATCTGCGGGAAATTCTCGGCAATCGCCACCATGCAGGGACCGTCGCCCTGGCGGTTGTGCACCTGCAGGCTGGCACCGGCTTGCAGCAACGCAGCAGCAGCGGCCACGCGGTTCAGGCGCACCGCCAGCATCAGCGGCGACTCTCCCGTTTCGGTGCTGCTGTCGGTGCGGGCACCGCTGTTCAGCAAGAGTTTCACCACCTCGGTGTGGCCGCCCAGGGCGGCGGCGGCCAGTGGCGTCATGCCGGCACCGCGCCCATCGGCAGTGGCACCGGCGCGCAACAAGGTGCGCACCACATCGGCATGGCCTTCTTGCGCGGCTTGCAGCACGGCGGTGCGGTCCCACTCGTCGCGGGCGTTGACACGCGCGCCGCTGAGCAATGCGGCCTTGGTGGCGGCCAGGTCACCGCTGCTGGCGGCCTGCATCAGCGCGGCTGCGGCCTGGCTGGTACGCGAGCGCTCGGCGTCGCTGCTGGTGCTGTTGCTGTTGCTGCTATTTCTGGCGCTGTTGACGCTGGCGGCGTCGGCTGCAGGCGGCCAGTCCTGCACGCTGGCCACCAGCTGTTGCTGCTCGGCACGCGGGGTCTTGAAGCGCAGCGTGTCTTCGGGCGTCTGCACCCCGGCTTCCAGGCGCTGGCGATAGGCCAGCTGCTCGGGCGCCATGGCGCAGCCGTTGAGCTGCACAAAGGCGCACAGGCCCAGACCGAGCGAGCACAGCAGTGAGCGCGTCTGTGGCTTAGAACTTGGCATTGAAATAGACCTGCATGGCATTCACGCTCAGGGGCGGGCCGGAGACTTCGTTGCTGGAGAGGTAGCGCGCGCTGACCCAGTTGTTGCGCCCCAGCGCGTACTGCAGGCCCAGCACATAGCCCTTGTTGTTGGTGCCGCCCAGGTGGAAGTCGGAATCGGTCATGGCGTCCAGCACGGCGTCGGCTTCCAGGTAGCGGTAGGCCAGGCTGGCCTGCCAGTCGCCGCGCAAGAGCATGCTGGGCATGCCCACGGCCACGCGGGCCATGTAGCCGGTGGTTTGGCGCGCCACCGTGATGCCGGTGCGGGCACTGGTCTTGTCCTGGTCGAAGCCAATGTTCTCCACATAGTCCAGGGTGGAGATCACATGCACCGGGTCGTACAGGTTCATGTCCAGCATGGCCGTGAAATTGACAATCTGGTAGTCCGCCGCCAGCGCGTACAGGGTGGTGGCACCGCCATCGTTGGCAATGTCAAACAAGGTGTTGCCCTTTTGCCGGAAGTCCGGCGCGGTCTTGTTGGTGGTGGTGGTGCCAAAGCTGTTGCGAACGCCGCTGACGTTCTTGTAGTCGTAGTAGCCCAGGCCCACCTTGGCGCGCAGGGCGTTGTCGGGAACCCACTCAACACCGCCTTGCAGACCCAGCATCCATTTGGACTTGGCCTGGTTGGACAGCGAGGTCTCCACATCCTGCAGCGCGAACACGCCGGTGCCGGCAAAAGGGCGCCAGACCGCGTCGCTCTTGGCGGCCGGGTCGAACTGGGCTTGCAGGCCGTCCAGCGTCAGGTTCTCGTTCCAGACCAGGTCGCTGCCAAACCAGGGGTTGGCCATGCGCCCGGCGGTCAGGGTCATCCAGGGCAGGACCTCGTCGTCGTGGTAGCGCATAAACGCCCGGTCCAGCGCAAAGCTGCTCTTGGCGCCCGAGGCACCCAGGGTCTGGCTGGTGGAGAGCGCGTCGGCAGCAGAGCCGGTGGTCAGGCGCAGCACGGTGGAGAGGTCTTGCGTGACCTTGGCATTCACACCCAGGCGGGCGCGCATGCGCAGGCGGGCGCGGTCGTCGGTCATCTCGTTGATGTTCTGGCCGTTGGCTGCCAGGTAGGCGGCGGACGGCGCGTTGTTGTTGCCATAGGCCTCAGTCTGCAGGCCCACGCGCATATCACCTTCGATCTTGACGCGGTCCACCCACTCGGGGATGGCATTGGCATCGGCCCAGCGCTCGGCTTTGGCTTGCGCAATCACCTCTTCACGGACCTGGTCGCTAATTTGTTTTTTCACAAACTCGGGCACATAGGGCACGCGGATAGGGGCTGTGGCGGTGGCAGCAGCGGCGCCGGCCACACCGGCAACCGCCGGTGCGGTGGCGGCGCTTTTTTGTTCCGCCTGGCGCACCAGCTGATCGGCTTTTTCCTGGGTCAAAAACCCCTGCTGCACCAGCGCCTGGATCAGGCCCAGCGTGGTCTGGCGCAAGGCCTCCAGGCTTTGCGCTTCATCGGCATGGGCGTGGCCCGGCAGTGCGGCAAAGGCGGTGGCCGTGAGCAGCATGGCGCAGGCCAGGCTGCGGGCTTTGTGGTGCGTGTTTTTATTGGAAGGCATGGGAGGTATCTCTTTCTGTATTTAGCGCGACGCAATGCGCAGGCGCACCGGTTGCGGCATGTCGCCGGGCGCGCCTTCGCGCAGGGCCGACAGGGTTTTCATGACGGCCTTCAGGGCCTCGTCGATCTCGGGTTTGTCGGCAGCGCCCACCATTTCCACGCGCGTGATCTGGCCGCTGCTGGAAATCCAGACATTCACATTGCGCTGGAACTCACCGGCCTCGCGCAGTTTCTTGTCGCGGGCAATGGCATCCTGGATGCGCTCCTTCACCAGTGCGCCATACCAAGCGAACTTGTTACCGGCGCCACCACCGCCACCACCGGCGATCAGGTCGGCACCGCCTTTTTTGCCAACCAGGCCAAAGCCGTCGCCCGCACCGCTGCCGGCGGCGTCCACGGCCAGGTCAGGCCCGGGCGGCGGTGCTTCCGATTTGGTAGGTGCGGCATCCGGCTTGGGGATGTCCATCTTTTCCTTGATCTGGTCCTTGGGTGGCGGCGGCGGTGTCTTGGGCGGCGGCGGCGGGGGCGGCGGCTTCACCAGGGAAATTTCCTGAATCACCTTCTTCTTGCGCGGCTCTTCGCCGGTGGCCATCAGCTTCCACAGCCAGGCCACCACCAGGCCCAGCAGCACCAGCGCGCCCAGACCGATGAAGAGCCAACGGTAGCGCTGCCAGACGCTGCGGTCCTCGGTGCTGACCTGGTCAAATTCGGAACTCACTTGACCAACTTCTGCGTCACCAGGCCGACCTGGTTGAGGTCCAGCCGACCCAGCAGGTCCAGCACCTCCATCACCTTGGCGTACTGCACCGCGCTGTCACCCTTGAGCACCACCGGGAACTCCGGCGTGGCGGCCTTGAGCGCCGTCAGGCGCTGCTCCAGCTCGGCAATGGTGGCCATGGGATAGGCGTCCAGGTAGAGGCTGCCGTCCTGCGTAATGGTGATGGCCTTGGTGGCCGGCTTGGCCAGGCTGGGCGTGTTGCTGGCCTTGGGCAGGTTCACCTTGATGCCCTGCACCGAGGCCGTGGTCATCAGGATAAAAATCACCAAGAGCACATAGGACAGGTCCAGCATGGGCGTGATGTTGATGTCGTCATAGACGGCACCGTCTTCTTGGGCTTTGGACATGCTTAGCCGCCGTAGTTTTCTGCCATCTTGGTAACAAACTCATCGACAAACACATGCATGTCGGCGCCCACACCCTTGATGCGGGTCTGCAGGTAGTTGTAGCCAAAGAGTGCGGGAATCGCCACGCCCAGGCCGGCCACGGTGGCCACCAGGGCGGCGGCAATGCCGGGGGCAATCGCATTCACGTTCACGTCGCCAGCGGCGGCAATGGCGGCGAAGGTGATCATCACGCCGACCACCGTGCCCAAGAGGCCCAGGAAGGGGCCGCCCGAAATCGCAATGGTCAAGAGCACCATGCCCTTGTCCAGGCGGTGGCGCTCGCGCGTGAGCTGCGCATCCAGCGAGGCGCGCACGGCGTTGATGGACTGGTTGGAGATCACCGGAAAGGCATGCTGGCCGTCGGCCACTTTGGGAAAACGCGACTTCAGCTCGGCCACGCCCACGCTGTAAATGCGGTACAGCGAGGAGCTGGAAAAGTCCTTGGCGCGCAGCGTCAGGCCGTCCAACGCGCCGGCATGCGCCCGGGCATCGGAGCCCAGCTCCAGCAGGCCGCGTGACACCTTGCCAAACTCTTCAGTGAAGCTGCGGTTGGTGCGCTCCATGCTGTTGAGGAGCATCAGCTTCTTGCCCATGACGTACATAGCCACAAAGAACATCAGCACGCAAATGCCCACCACCACCCAGCCGTCCACGGTCAGGTTTTGCAGCGTGGCCTTGAAGTAGTTGGGGCCTTCACTGGTGTCGGTGGTCTGCTCTTCGCCTTGTGCCAGCAGCACGCCGGTTTCCGACTGCGACTGCACCTGCGCGGCCAGCCAGGCCTCGGGGCGCGCCATGCTGGAGACTTGCACTTCGTCGATCTTGCCGACCAGGCCGCCGCCCACGCGCAGCGTGCTGCCAGCCACCAGCAGACCGGCGGCATTGGCCACCGCTTTGCCGTCCACATACAGCACGGCTTGCGCGCCACCGGTCACCGCCACGTGGTGCCAGACATTGAGCGTCAGCGCTTCGGCCGCCTTGTAGGTGGTGCCACCCATTTTCAGCACCGGCACGGCATCAGCCAGGGACAGCGTCAGGCCACCAAAGGAGAACAGCTCGCCCTCGCCGCGCTCGGCGTTGATCCAGGCGGAGACGGTGATTTCCTTGGCCTGCTGCAAGGCCGGGTTGGAGAGCACCAGGCCGCCGTCGCCATTCAGATGGGCGGAGCCGGCAATCAGGCCGGAGGGTACGGCGGTAGCATGCGACTCGGTGGCGTGCATGCTCTTGCCACTGCTGTCCTGCGGCAGGCCTTGCGTTTCGCCCAGGTGGTAGACGGCAAATTGTTGCGCATCAAAAGGCGAGGCAGCGGGAGCGGCCGGGGCCTTGCTGTTGCCGTAGTACATCCAGATGTGCTGGGTGCTGTTGGCGGCTTGCAGCTTGGGCACTTGCACCCAGACAAAGGCCAGGTTGTTGACACTGTCAAAGCGCTCGATCTGAAACGGCAGCGCGGTCTTGTCGTCTTCGGCCAGGAATCGCAGGTCGCTGCCGTCTTCCTTGCCCACCAAAAAATCGTAGTTGGCGCTGCTGAGACGCACCAGCACCGGCACCTGGGCCGCGTCTGCGGTGATGCCGGCGGCCTTGCTGTCCAGGGTGATTTTCTTGCGACCGGTCCAGTCCTTGTCCCACCAGGCGTGGGCGGAGAGCGGCAACAGGCAAAACAGGGCGATGAGGGCTAGTAGACGTTTCATGGGAGATAAAAATAAATATATATAAAGGCACGTGACTCGCCCTGTGCGACGAGTGTAGAAATCACGTGTGTAACGCGTATGACATCATTCCCCAAAGCCCAGCACATCCACCCGCACAATCGTGGGCTTCAACGCCGTGGCCAGGGCCTGCGCAGCGCGGGCCGCGTCCGACGCGTTCTGGCTCGCC
The DNA here is from genome assembly GCA_043758575.1 of Rhodoferax sp. Lineage (GTDB taxonomy): Bacteria > Pseudomonadota > Gammaproteobacteria > Burkholderiales > Burkholderiaceae_C > Allorhodoferax. Next base: position 8,535 of record JAYVNF010000002.1, on the reverse strand, counting down.
GCAGCAATCGTCTTGCTGGCGTCGTCCCCCATGGAACTGGCACCCGATGCGGCAGCCGTCACGGCGCTGGTGTCGGCCACCGGCGTGCCCACCGACTTGCCGCTCACCGAGACGTTGTCCGCACCCTTGAAGTCCAGGGCCGCCACGTTCAGGTTGCCGGCACGGATGCCGGCGTCGCCGGCGTTGACCGTGCCCTTGGGGGCGATCAGGTCGACGTCGCCCGGAGTGATGCCGGCCAGGGCCAGGGCGCCGATGCCGCTGCCGGTGGCGGCACCTTGCAGCACCAGCCTGGTGGTGCCGGTTTCGTAGTTGGTCACCAACAGCGGTGGAGGCACGGCGCTGGCAGTCTTCTTGCCCTTGCCGGCATCGATGCCGCCTTCGCTGGACCACAGCAGCACATCGCCGCCACCCACCGTCAGAATGCGCGACTGGTTGACCACGATGTCACCACGCGAGAATCCCCTGATGTCGCCCGCACTCAGCACCACCATACCTAACACATTGGTGAGCGGTGCCTTGGAACTGCCCACCAGGCCCTCCGGTGTATTGGCCAGTCCGACCAGCACATCGCCGCCGGGCACCATGAACTCGATGTTGCCGCCGCTCTCGGACTTCACCCGGCTGGCAAACAGGTTCACATTGCCCCGGTAGTTGGCAAAGCTGCCGTCGGCCGCCTTGGTGGCAATGCCGGGGAACAGCAGATCCAGTGCGGCATAGCCGCGCGCGTAATCGCCACCGAAACCGCTGGCACTGCTGTTGTAGTCGCGCCCGGTGGTGCGCAAGGCGGTGTAGACCATCTCGCGCACTTTTTGCCGCTGCACTTCGGCCGACTGGCTGGCAATGGCAGCAACCGCGCTGGTGGCCTGGAGCGCGCTCAGGCTGTTGTCACCCACCAGCCAGCGTGCCTCCCACAGGGTGCTGCTGTCCACTGCGCCGGTCTGCAGCTTGGCCAACAGGCGCGTGACGGCAGCCGTGTAGTCGATACCCTGGGCCCCGACACCGGCGGCCAACTGGATGTCTGCGCCCTGGTTGGGCAGGTGGCTGTTTTCCTGGTTGCCCAGGCTGCGAATGCCGGCAGACGAGCCCAGGTCCAGGTTGCGCCCAGCGTTGACTTCGAGCCGCCCGGCACCCGAGACCTTGACGCCATCCACCTCCGGACGGTTGGCGCCTGCGCTGTAGAGAACATCGCGCCCAGCCTGCAAGGCGCTCACGCTGTCGGCGTTGGCGTTTTGGATGCTGGCGTTCAGGTTGACGATGTCCTGGCCGGCGCGCACTTGCATGGCCTTGGAGACATCCAGCACAGTGACGTTTGCCGCCGAGGCCACCACCGACACACCGCTCACATCCCCGTTCACCGCGTACACATGGGCCGCCTGCGTGTCGTTGGCATGCACCGGCGTGCCGGCGTGCAACTGGGCCAGATTGGTCAGCACGTTAGAACTGGCGGACGCATCAAAGGGTGTGGCCGGCCCCACCGGCAGGGCCGGGTCGCGGTCGCTCATGGTCAGCGAGGCATTCAGCGCCACATTGCCCTTGGCCAGCAGATTGAGCTGGCCCGAGGCCGATGGTGCCAGCGTGGCAACGCCGCCGAAAACCGCCGGGTTGAGCTTCACATCGCCCTGCAAGGCCACCATGTCCAGCTTGGGCGGCATGTAGGACAGCAGCGCGGTATAGGTGGCAAAGCCGGCTTCGGTGTTGATCTGGGAGTCCAGCGTGGCGGCATAGGCCTTGACCAGGCCCGCGGCCACTGCGGGGCTGCCTGCCGTGTTGTGCAGAACCACGTCGCCCGTCACGCTTTGCAGCGCCACGCCAGAGCTGTCCCCGTAGGTGGAAAACGCGGCGCGACGCACCGTGCCGGTGGCGCTTTCCACCACGTTGGCGCTGGCCGCCGCACCCGAAGACTGGGGCAGCAAGGTCGGGTTGAGCACGGCCAAAATATTCACATCGCCCTGGGCCTGCACACGGGCCGAGGCGTCGCCCAGCGCAAGCACCGGGTACACCGCGTCGGTGACGGCAGGGTTCTGCGCAGCACCTACCTTGCCGCCGGCCTTTACCACCAGGGCGCCGTTGTCGGCATAGAACTCGCCGCCCAGCACATCGCCGCCGGCTTGCAGGCGCACATTGCCGCCGCCGGTCTTGAGCAGCTTGCTGGCATCCACCGTGGCGGAGTTCATGCGGCCCTGCGTGGCCGCACTGGCCGACACGTTGACCAGATCGGCCCCCGCCGTGATCGACACATTGCCGCCACCCAAGGTCGCCACGCCCTGGCGGAACTGGTCGAAGCGCACCCACCAGGCCGGTGCGGCAGGCGTTGCAGCGGTACCGGGCGAGATGCCGGAGGCCGGAACAAAGGTCGAATAGCTGCTGCCGTCCAGGCCGATGCGGCCTTCGCGGAACAGCCAGTCGGAATACAGCTGGGTGGAGGCCGCCATGCGCACGCTGCCACCGGCCTGCAGGCTCAGGTCGCCTCCGTTTTGCGTGAAGCTGGCGCGCTGGCTTGCAGTGGGCACCACAAAGTTAGGCAGCACGGCGCTGGAGAGCTGGCCCGCGGTGTACACCACCGAGCCGGTGTTGCTCAGCACAATGTCCTTGGCCGCTGCGAGCGCAATGCTGCCGGTGCCGGTGCGCACCATCTTGTCTGCCGCCAGGGTCAGGTTGGCCGTGCTTTGCGCCGACGTCTGGGTGCCCATCACATTGGCCGCAGCCATGTCGGCACCAGCCACAAAACGGTAGGACCAGGAGTTGCCCGCCAACAGCGAAACCGGTGTGCTGCCCGTGGGCGTGGTAAAGCGGGTGCTGCCGGAGAAACCGTCCGACACATTGCTGTTGATATTCAGGTTGCCGGCTGCACGCAGCGTCAGCGTGCCGGGCTCCAGTGTGTCGGTGCGCCGGCTGTTCAGTGCCCAGTCGCCGCCGCCCAGGGTCAGTTCGCCGCTGGACTGCACCTCCACACCGGCGCGCAGATGAAAGCTGCTATCGCCGGCCTTGCCCAGGTTGGCGAGGGTGGCCGATGCGGCACTGGCAAAGGCCAGGTTGTCGGCAGCAACAGTAGCCAGCGACAAGGTGCTGCCGGTGCCCGCGCTGGGCGTCAGGCTGCTGATGCCGGTATAGGTTTTCACCGCTTCCAGCACCACCGCACTGGCGCCCGTGATGCGGCCATCCAGTGCCCCAACCTGCACACCGCTGCCCGCACCCGCGCCGCTGCGGAGGGCGCGCAGGTTCACCTGCCCGCCAGTGCCGGCCAGGCTGCTGCCTGCGCCACCGGCGCTCACATCCATGCGGCTGCCAGCGGCCGCGCTGATCACACCGCTGGTGGAACCCAGGGCAATCGTGCCTCCGGCCTTGCCCACGGTGCTGGAGGCGGCGTTAAGCAGTGCCGTAGCCGCCAGGCTCAGGTCGGACCCGGCATACAGGGCGATGCTGCCCTGGTCCGGCGCCGAGGCGTCCAGCGTGCCGGCCACGCTGAGCCGGCCGCTGTCTGCCGACAGCTCTACCGCCTTGGCACACACCACATCGCTGGCGGCCACCAAGAGGTCGCCGTTGCGCACGCGCAGCTGGCGCTGGCCCGCAAAGCCGGTGCCCAGGGCCCGGTTGAAATCCGAGAAGCTGGCCATCCCGCCCACGTCTGCCTGCACGCGCGCACCCTCGCCGCTGGTGCCGTCCGCATTGGCCGTCGTGCCGCTGCGCAGGCTGCCACTGGCGATCTGGGCCACGCCGTTGCTGGCAGCCAGCACCAGGGTGCCGGCATCGCCACCGGCGGCGCCCGACACATCCACCACCGCACTCGAAGCCAGGTGCACGCTGCCTGCTGTGCTGTTCAATTCCACCCGGCCTGCGGGGGCCGCACGCTGCTGCTCAAAAAAGCCCACGGTGCGCCCTGACACGTCCACCTTGGCGTTGCTGCCCAGGCTTACGTCGCCGCTGCTGGCCAGCGCCTTGAAGTTGCCGGAGGGCAAATCCACCGCAGTGTTGACATCCACGCTGCTGGCGCTCAAGGTCCACTTGGCTCCCAACGCGTCCACGCTGGGCAGCGCTGTTGCAACCGCCAACGCATTGAGCGCCAACGCGCCGCCGCTGACCGTCAGCGCCTGGTCGGAGGCCGCAGCTCCACCCAGGCGCGCCGTGTTCACCACCAGCGGCACGTTCACCGCCAGACTGCCCACTTCTTGCCCCAGCACCTGGCCGCTGCTCACAGTGATACCGCCGGCAAAGCCGTCCAGGGTCTTGCTGCCGGCACCTAGAATCAGCGTGTCGCTGACGATGGCGAGCCGGCCCGCACCGGCTGCGCTAATGTTGGAATACGCCAGCTGCCCCGGGTTGGACAGCTGCACCGTCTGCGCGTTGATGGAGGCCGTGTTGCTGCCAATGCCGCGCCCCACGATGCCAGCGCCCTGCAGCGTGATGCTGCGCAGGGTCGGCCGGGCATAGGCGTTCAGCGCACCCACCTGCACGTCGCCATACAGATCAAAGGTGGAGTAGCTGGTAAAGGACATGCTGGCCAGGCCGCTGAGGGCGTCCAGCTCGGCCTGCGAATAGCTCACGCCGCTGGCATTGCCTGCTGCACCAAAGTTCACGCGCGAGGCACCCACGGCCAGGTTGCCGGCCACGGCCTGCCCGGCCTTGGCAAAGCTGGTGCTGCCCTTGAAGCTGTTTTCCCGGCTGGCATCCAGCGTGATGGCGCTGGATGCCAGCAGGCTGCTGCCCACCCCGTTGACGACCTCGCTGTTGAGCGTGCCCTGCGTGTTGCCGGGGTTGCCCGTGCGCACAAAGCGCGTGTTGCTGGAGGCCACGCGCACCAGTGCGCCCATGCCAGCGGTGCTGAGCGTGCCGCCGTCTGCCGCACTGCCATCGGCCACGATCTTGCTGCCCGACTTCAGGGTGACGGTGTCGGTGGCGGCGAGGATCAGCTCGGGCGCCTGCAGAGCGTTGCCGCTGGCATTGTCCAGCGTGGTTTCGCGCGCGCCCACCTGCAGCGTGGTGGTGTCGCCGTTCACGCTGCGCGTGCCGCCAATCAAGAGGCTGCGCGCGCCCATGGCGTTGAGCGTATCCACCTGCAGCACGGTGGCGGTGGAGCTGCTGTCGGTGGGCGCGCCGTAGGCGATCACCAGCTTGTCGGCACTGATGTCCACCGCCGCGCCGCGTCCACCCGTGGCCGCGGCGGTGACGAAATTGCCATTGAGCAACAGGCTGGAAGCACCGGTACCGGTGGTGGCAATGCTCAGCTGGCCGGCATCCAGGGGCTGGCTGTTGCCGTTGGCAAAGAAGTCCGAGGCCTGGGTCAGCGTGAGCTCCGAGCGGGCATGCACTTGCGTGCCCGTGAGCACCTCAAAGCCGCGCCAGCTGGCGTCGCGCGGCGCGCCGCTGCGCGAGTCGGTCAGGTAGCCGCTGGCAATGCGCACGCCGTCCTGGCGCGTGTACTCCTGCCCCGGCAGGATGCTGGCCGCAGTGTCCAGGCGCACGGCAAAGGCGCCGGGCAAGAGCGCATAGTGCGCCGGCAGCAAGGTGTAGGTGCCGGCGGCCAAGCCGGGCATGCCACTCAGGTAGATGGCACTGCCCATGCGCAGGTTGAATGCTTCCTGCGGATCGCTGGGGGCAAAGCCGCCCTTGAAGCTGGGCACCACGGCATAGATGTTGGCGTCGCTCAGGATGTCGCGCGAGCCGCCCGGGCCCACCGTGAACTCATAGCCCTGCAGATTGCCGCCACCGGCCACATTGACCGTGGCGCCGCTTTGCATGTCTACCGATGCGCCGCTGAGGCTGACCGACTTTTGCGCCAGCGTGTCCAGCGCCAGCTGGCCCTTGCCCAGCGTGCTTGGGTCCACATTGACCACCCATTTCAAACCGTTCTGGATCTGCCCCAGCGGCAGCACCGAGGCGGCCTCGGCCGCCACCGAGGTCACGCTGCCCGCAGACAGCGTGACCTGGTTCGTCGCATTCAGCGCAATCTGGCCCAGCGGCGCCCACAGCCGCCCGGCCTGCTCGATGGTGGCGGCATTCACCTCCAGCCGTCCCAGGGCCGAGAGGGGCTGCGTGGGCGCCTTGCCCAATGCTTCAAAACGTATGGTTTTGCCCGCTGCCTGCAGCGTTATTTTGCCGTAGCTGCTGGGCGTGACCACGCCGCTTTGCAGCGTCAGATTGCCGCTACTGCTGATGGTGGCGGTGTTTTCGTAGCTGCCCGTACTGGCACCTGTGGCGTCGAGCTTGTCGCGCGTGATGGCGCTGAGCTGCACCAGGTCGGTGGCACTGAACTGGGATGCGGCCATGCCCTGCAGACGCAGGTTGCCGGCCAGCTCCAGCATGCGCGCATGGGTGCTTAGCGTGCCGGCGTTCTGGCCGCTGCCGGCCGTGCCGACGCGGTTGGCTGCGTCGTAGTTGCCAAGGCGCAGGGCGTCGGCCGTCAGGGTGACCTGCCCGCCATCGGCTTCTATGCGCGCGGCATCGAGCTTGAGCTCACGCAGGGGCTGGGCCCGGCTGCTGCCTATATCCAAATTGCCCTCCAGCACAATGCCGTCGCGGCTGCTGATGGCGATGCTGTCAAAGCCACCGGCCTGCAGCGTGTCCACACCCAGCGTGGAGCGCGTGACCACTGCATTGGCCACCTGCGCATTCACCTGGGTGGGCGTCAGGCTGCCGGCCTGGCTGGCCACGCTGTTGGCCAGGTGCAGCTCGCGTGCGTAGGCGTCGTAGCCAACCTGCCCGCTGGGGTTGCGCGCATTGGCCGAGAGGCCGATGCTGAGGTTGCCGCTGCGGTTGGCAGCGCTACCGCCCTGGGCCTGCAGGGTGGATTCCAGTACCAGCGCCTCTTCGGCAAACACCTGCACGCTGCCGGCATCGCTGCCCACCATGCGGCCAATGCCGCCGCTCTCGTTTCTTTCACCCAGCAGCACGGGTGCCGCGCCGGCCACCGAGATGCGGCTGCCCTTGACTGCCTGCACATAGCCCTTGGTCGCCTTCAGGTTGACCGTGCCGCCGGCATACACCGTGCCTTGGTTGCGCCCCTGGGTATCGACATGGGTTGTCGCCGCTCCGCTGGCATCCAGCAGTGCAGTGCTGCCCAGCCACAGGGCATTGGTATTGGGGCTGCTGCCGGCCGAGCCGGTGCCGCGGTCCAGCAGCAGGTTGATGTTGCCGCCGTGGGCCACCACGGCGCCCTCCACGTCCAGCGTGTTGAGCGCGGTGAGGTTGAGCGTGCCGCCGGCTTCGGTTGCCAGGCTGGCGCCCTGGCCCAGGGTCAGCACGCCGGTGCCCGCATCGCTTTGCCGCGCCGACAGGCTGACGCTCACGGCCTTGCGCACCGCCGCATCGCGCAGCTGCACCTGGCCGACCTGGCCCATGGCCGTGCCGCTGGGCAAGGCGGCTACGCCGCTCTGTTTGCCTTGCGCGATTTGCTGGGTCTGCACCTGGCGGTTGCTTTGCTGCGCCAGCAGCGCAGCGCCGGGCGCTACGTCCAGCGTGCTCAGGCCGGTGATGGCATAGCTGGCAAAGCCGCCGCGTGTCAGAAAGCCGCTGTCCAGCCCCAGGCTTCCGGGCGCAGCCAAGCCGCCCATTTGGACCCGGTTGGCCGTCAGCGCCAGTGTGCCGCCCTGCGTGGCGCCATAGGCCTGCATGCTGGCGGGCAAACCGCTCACGCCGTAGCCTGAGACTGTCAGCGCGCCGGCATTGCCGTTGCTGATCTTGCCCTTGCTGTCCATGGCGGCACCGGCGCTGGCATCCAGGGAAACGCCCTGGCCGAAAGAGACCGTGCCCTTGGTCAGAAAGCCGCCATTCGACGTGTCGGGGTTGGCCGCCGCGCTCAGGCTGATGGAGCCGGCATTGAGCACCGGCGCCGCCGCAGCCGCCACGCCGTCCAACTTGTCATTCACCCAGTTGCCGCCCACGCGCAAGGCCACGTTGTCGCCAATCACCAAGCTGGGGTTGTTGCTGTCGCTGGCAACGGTGTTGCGCGCGGCCAGCGTGATGCTGCCGCCAGCAATGCGGATGTTCTTTTGCACCGCCAGCGTATTGGCCACCAGCGTGACCTCGCCCTTGTCGGGCGCCGTCAGCTCGGCACTGCTGACCAGGCTGCTGTTGGTGTAGACCTGCAGATTGGCCACCTTGTTGGCACCCAGCAGCTGACTGTTGAGCTCCAGCGTTTGCTGCTGCGCCTGGTTGAGTGCAGAGTCCCTGGCAAAGGGTGCGCCCAGGCTGCTGCTACCGTCCTTGATCAGCACCTGCTGCATGCCTTTGTAGTCGACCACGGCACCGGCGCCGACGCTGCCCACGCTTAGGGTGGCGCCCTTGGGCGTCTGTACGCTGGCGCGCTGGTTTTTGCCCAGCGTGGTGCTGCCCACGATGTCGGACTGGATGTAGGCCGCGCCCAAGGACTGCACGCTCAAGCTGCCGGCATTCTTGCCCTCGGTATAGCCCTGCACAAAGCGGCTGGTGGGGCCGGAGCTGTAGACCTCCTGGTGGTTCCAGCGGCCGTAGTCCACCACCAGCCGGGTGGGCAGGCTGTCGTAATGGGTGGTGGCCAGGGCGTTGGAGACGTCTACAAAC
>JAYVNF010000001.1:0-2532 GCA_043758575.1 Rhodoferax sp. | reverse complement strand
GCGTGGACGGTGCCAACCCCACGCTCAACACCGGGCGCATGCAAATCACCCTGAAGCCTTTTGCAGCGCGCAGCCACACCGCCAGCGAAATCATCCAGCGCCTGTCCAGCAGCACCTCACATGTTCCGGGCATGGCCGCTTACATGCAGCCGGTGCAGGACCTGAGCATTGAGGACCGGGTCTCCAAAACGCAGTACCAGTTTTTGCTCAGCTCGCCCGATGACAAGGACCTGGCCCTGGCCACCAGCCGCCTGCTGGCGCGCCTGCAAACCCTGCCCCAGCTGGCCGACGTGGCCAGCGATTTGCAGGACCAGGGCCTGCAGGCCTATGTACAGATCAACCGCGAGGCCGCCGGCAAACTGGGCGTGAGCGTGGCCGCCATCGACAACGCGCTCTACAACGCCTACGGCCAGCGCCTGATCTCCACCATCTTCACCCAGTCCAGCCAGTACCGCGTGGTGCTGGAGGCGGCCGCTCCCTACCGTCTGGGCCTGGGCGCGCTGGACGGCCTGTACGTGCCTGGCAGCAGCAACAGCAATGGCGTGAGCACCAGCGTGCAGGTGCCGCTGTCCTCGGTGGCGCAGTTTGTGGAGCGGCCGGCCGCACTGTCCATCAACCACGTGGCGCAGTTCCCCTCGGCCACCGTGTCCTTCAACCTGGCGCCCGGCGTGTCGCTGGGCGCAGCGGTGGATGCCATCAAGGCCGAAGAGGCCCAACTGGATTTGCCCCTCAGTGTGGAGACCAGTTTCCAGGGCGCGGCCGAGGCCTTTCGCAACTCGCTCTCCAGCACCCTGCTGCTGATCCTGGCGGCCGTCGTCACCATGTACATCGTGCTGGGCGTGCTGTACGAGAGCTATATCCACCCGCTCACGATTCTGTCCACCCTGCCCTCGGCGGGCCTGGGCGCGCTGCTGGCGCTGTTGCTGGCCGGCCAGGACCTGGGGGTGGTGGGCATCATCGGCATCGTGCTGTTGATCGGCATTGTGAAAAAGAACGCCATCATGATGATTGACTTCGCGCTGGACGCCGAGCGCGAGCAGGGCCTGTCGCCGCGCGCGGCCATCCACCAGGCCTGTCTGCTGCGCTTTCGCCCCATCCTCATGACCACCATGGCCGCCCTCCTGGGCGCCCTGCCGCTGATGCTGGGCGGTGGCGCCGGTCACGAGCTGCGCCACCCGCTGGGCGTGACCATGGTGGGCGGCCTGATCGTCAGCCAGATCCTCACCCTGTTCACCACGCCGGTGATCTACCTGGGCTTTGCCAACCTGGCGCAGCGCTGGAAGCAACGCGGCAAGGGCGAAGGTGAAGGCGACGCCACCGCCGTGCAGCCATGAACATCTCCGCGCCCTTCATAGCCCGGCCGGTGGCGACCAGCTTGCTCACCCTGGGCGTGGGCCTGGCCGGTGCCCTGTGCTTCTGGCTGCTGCCCATCGCGCCGCTGCCGCAGGTGGACATTCCCACCATCTCGGTCAGCGCCTCCATGCCCGGGGCCAGCCCGGACACCATGGCCGCCACCGTGGCCACGCCGCTGGAGCGGGTGCTGGGCAGCATTGCCGGGGTCAACGAGATCACCTCGCGCTCCTCGCTGGGCTCCACCAATGTGACCCTGCAGTTTGACCTGAGCCGCGATATCAATGGCGCCGCGCGCGATGTGCAGGCCGCCATCAACGCCGCGCGCACCCTGCTGCCCAGCGGCATGCCCAGCAACCCGAGCTACCGCAAGGTAAACCCGGCGGATGCGCCCATCATGATCCTGGCCCTGACCTCGGACACGCTGACGCGCGGCCAGATGTTTGACGCCGCCTCCACCGTGCTGGCGCAGCGCATTGCCCAGGTCGACGGTGTCGGCCAGGTGTCGGTGGGCGGCGGCGCATTGCCGGCCGTGCGGGTGGAGTTGAACCCGGACCAGCTGGCGGCCAAGGGCATTGCCCTGGACAACATCCGCATCGCATTGGCTGCCACCAATGCCAACCGCCCCAAGGGCACGCTGGAAGATGGCCAGCGCAGCTGGCAGGTGGGCGCCAACGACCAGGCCCGCACCGCGGCCGAATACGCCCCGCTCATCGTCAGCTACCGCAACGGCGCGGCCGTGCGCCTGCGCGATGTGGCCGAGGTCAGCGACTCGGTGCAGGACGTGCACAACTACGGCGTCTCCAACGGCAAACCGGCCATCATGCTGTTTGTGCAAAAGGAGCCCGGCGCCAACATCATCGAGACAGTGCAGCAGGTGCGCGCACTGTTGCCGCGTCTGCGGGCCTCGATTCCCCGGGCCATTGACATCACCGTCATGAGCGACCGCACGCCCACCATACGCGCCTCGCTGCGCGAGGTGGAACGCTCACTGGCGATTGCCATCGGCCTGGTGATTCTGGTGGTGCTGCTGTTTCTGCGCAGCTGGCGCGCCACGCTGCTGCCGGCGGTGGCCGTGCCGGTGTCGCTGGCCGGTACCCTTGGTGTGATGTACCTGTGCGGCTACAGCCTGGACAACCTGTCGGCCATGGCCTTGACGGTGGCCACCGGCTTCGTTGTCGA